>JACIYQ010000222.1 GCA_014359855.1 Parvibaculum sp. | reverse complement strand
AGCGCCGCCTCACTCCATTCCGCACCGAGGCTTGCGACGAGGTTCGCCTGGCTCTGCAAGATCGTACCGTCATCGAGCACTTTCAAATTGTTTGCCGCCAGCGTCGCTCCAGTCGACGTGATATCGACAATCACTTCCGCCGTGCCCGCGGCCGGCGCTCCCTCTGTGGCGCCTAGGCTTTCGACGATGCGGTAATCCGTGAGCCCGTGCTCCGCAAAGAAGCGCCGTGTCAGGTTGAAATACTTGGTCGCGACGCGAAGCCTGCGCCCGCGTTTCCTGTGGAAGGCGAGCGCGACGTCATCGAGGTCCGCCATCGAGGCGACATCGATCCAGCTCTGCGGCACGGCGACGACGACGTCCGCGTGACCGAAGCCGAGCGGTAGCAACATCTCTATATCGCGCTCGGGGGCAGACAGCTTCTCGCGGATCAGGTCCTCGCCCGTCACCCCAAGGTGGATCAGCCCTTGCTCGAGCTGACCTGCGATTTCCGATGCCGAAAGGAAGGCGATCTCGACATTCGAGATGCCGTCGAGGCGGCCGGTGTAGCCTCGTCCGCCATCCTGGCGCACCTTGAGGCCCGCCCGGGCGAAGAAGGCAGTCGCGTTCTCCTGAAGCCGCCCCTTCGACGGAAGGCCGATCACGAGTTTTCCGCTCATTGGCCCTTCTCCCTCGCGACGGCCGCGAGCAGCCGTTCGATGCCGACAGCACAACCGACAGCCGGCACGGGCTTCCCGGCGCCGAGAGCCGAGAGCAGATCGTCATAGCGGCCACCGCCACAGATCATCGCGTCCGCACCGAGTGCATCCACCCGGAACTCGAAAACGAAGCCCGTGTAGTACGCCATGTTGCGACCGAAGCCGGTGGCAAAATGCGCGCGAGAGAGGTCGAGGCCCCTCTTCGCAACAAGCTCCATTCGCCGCTCGAAGCGCGCAATGGCGGGTTCGATGGAGACACCCGCGCTTTTCGCCAATGCACGCACACGGGCGATCGCGCCCTGCGGCGTACCCGACACAGTCAGGAAATCCGAGATCAGCTTCGTCGCCGCTTTCGGCACACTCGAGGAGGCAAGCTCGGCCTGCTCGATGAGCCGCTCGGCTACTTCCTCCAGCGTGCGGCCGCCGACAGGCGCAATGCCCGCAAGCTTCAACACGTCCTCGATCACGTCCTTCGCCTGCGCCTCGTCGAGCCCCGCGATGGCAGAGATGAGAGCCTGCCGATCACTGGTCTCCTCACCGGTTTCACCCGCTTCCAACCGGTCCAGCAATTCCCGGAAATAATCCGGCCGCCAAAAGTGGCGCTTCAGTCGCGAGCGCCAGCCGGGGGGCAGATCCAACGCATCGATCAAGGCGTCGAAGAGCGCGAGATCGCCCATCTCAATCCCGTATCTCTCCAGGCCCGCATTGGCCAGCGCGCGAGCGGCAAGCGAGATCACTTCGGCGTCCGCCGCTTCCGAGTCATCCGCGCCGAGACATTCGAGGCCGGCCTGCGTGAACTCCCGAAGCTTCGCCGAACCCCGTTGCTGATACCGGTAGACCGGGCCGAGTGAGCAAAGCTTCTGCGCCCCGCCCGCGCTTTCGAGATAGAGACGGCAGACAGGGATCGTCAGTTCGGGCCGGAGGCAAAGTTCGTCGCCAGCCGGGTCCGCAAAGACGTACATGCGGCGGCGGATGTCCTCGCCGGACATGTCGAGGAAGATGTCGGCGGGCTGCAGCGAGGGCGCCGAAACGGGCGCATAGCCGGCCTTCTCGAAGCCGCTGCGCACAGACGCGCCGAGCGCTTCCCGCGCGCGCAGGCTCTCTCCATCCAGTGCTGCCATAGGTTCAGATGACATATCGAATACTTCCCGGCCCCGCCGGACCTTCCGGACCGGGCCTTATCTAGCATGAAAATGGTAAATATCGAGACAGGAGTGATTGCGGCGGTCAGCCGTGATGGTCCA
>JACIYQ010000221.1 GCA_014359855.1 Parvibaculum sp. | reverse complement strand
CACTGCAAGCGCCCTCGTACCCCTCAGGCGCGCAACAACAATATGAGCGCGTAAAAAGCGCTCGGCAACACAATGCAACAGATTTGTGCACGCGTGGTCGCGCCACTCTCCGGGGAAAGTGGTTACCAAACGGTTCATCCGGATGCCGGAATTTTTCGTCAGTTGTCGGACGATAGACCGAGTTTTCGCGCGAGGATTTCGTTGACGACGCTCGGATTTGCCTTGCCAGACGTGGATTTCATGACTTGGCCGACAAACCAGCCAGCAAGTTGAGGCTTGACTTTCGTTTGCTCGACTTTATCGGGGTTGGCGGCAATGACGGCGTCGATTGCAGCCTCGATCTCCCCGAAATCCGTTACCTGCTGCAGGCCTTCCTCTTCGACGATTCGAGCCGGGTCGCGACCCGTTTTGTACATCGAATCAAAAACCTGCTTTGCGATTCGTCCCGAGATCGTCCCGTCCGAGATGAGGTCGATGAGCTCTCCGAGCTGTTTTGCGCTCACCGGAGACTCCTCGATCGAGTGTCCTTCGCGGTTCAGGGCGCCGAACAAATCGCCCGTCACCCAGTTCGCCGCGAGCTTCGCATCGCGTCCCTTCGCAACCGCCTCGAAGTAATCCGCGCGTGCGCCTTCCCCGATCAGGACGGTCGCGTCGTAAGGCGTAAGCGCATAGTCGGAGATGAGCCGCGCCTTCTTCTCGTCCGGCAGTTCGGGCAGGGAAGCCGCGATACCGTTCACCCAGTCCTGCGTGAATTCGAGCGGCAGCAGGTCGGGATCGGGGAAGTAGCGGTAGTCATGCGCCTCTTCCTTGGAGCGCATCGACCGCGTCTCGCCCGTCTTCGGATCGAAAAGCCGCGTCTCCTGGTCGACCTTGCCGCCCTCTTCCAGGATTTCGATCTGCCGGCGCGCTTCGTATTCGATCGCCTGTCCGATGAAGCGGATCGAATTCACATTCTTGATTTCGCAGCGTGTGCCGAGGCCCGTGCCGGCCTTGCGCACCGAAACGTTAACGTCCGCGCGCAGCGAGCCTTCTTCCATGTTGCCATCGCAGGTACCGAGATAGCGCAGGATAGTGCGGAGCTTGCGCACGTAAGCCTGCGCCTCCTCCGCTGAGCGCATGTCCGGCCGCGAAACGATCTCCATCAGCGCAACGCCCGAGCGGTTGAGATCGACAAAGCTCATCGCCGGGTGCTGGTCGTGAAGGCTCTTGCCCGCATCCTGTTCGAGATGCAGCCGCTCGATACCCACCGTCACCGTCCGCCCGTCCGGCATGTCGAGCAGAACTACGCCCTCACCCACGATCGGATGCTTGAACTGCGAAATCTGATAGCCCTGCGGCAGATCGGGATAGAAATAATTCTTCCGGTCGAAGATGGAACGCAAGTTGATCTTCGCCTTGAGGCCGAGCCCCGTGCGCACCGCCTGCTCCACGCAGAAATGGTTGATCACGGGCAGCATGCCCGGCATCGCCGCGTCGACGAAGCTCACCTGGGTGTTCTGCTCCGCGCCGAACTTCGTCGAGGACGCCGAGAAAAGCTTGGCGTTCGACCTCACCTGCGCATGCACTTCGAGGCCGAGAATGATTTCCCAGTCCCCGGTCGCGCCCTGGATCAGGTCTTCCTTGCGGGCTTCGCGGCTCCGCATCGTCTGCTCGAAACCGGCCGTCATCGTTTCCGCCATGCTCACGCCCTCCACCACGCTTCGGCTTCCGCCGTGAAACCCGCCGCATCTTCGATGGCGAACGCAGCCCGGAGCAGCGTCTCCTCGTCGAAGGTCCGCCCGATGAGCTGCAGCCCGAGCGGCAGTCCTTCGGCGGAAAGCCCGGCAGGCACCGAGATGCCGGGAAGCCCGGCAAGGTTCACCGTCACCGTGAACACGTCGTTCAGATACATGGAGAGCGGATCGTCCGTCTTTTCGCCGATGGCAAACGCCGCCGAAGGCGCCGTCGGCGTCAGCAGCACGTCCACTTCCGAGAAAGCTTCCGCAAAGTCGCGCGCGATCAGCGTGCGCACCTTCTGCGCCTTCAGGTAATAGGCGTCGTAATAGCCGGCCGAGAGCACATAGGTGCCCATCAGCACGCGGCGCCGGACCTCCGCGCCGAAGCCTTCGGCGCGCGTCCTCTCATACATGTCCGTGATGTCCTTGCCCTCGACGCGCAGCCCGTAGCGCACGCCGTCGTAACGCGCGAGGTTGGACGAGCATTCCGCAGGCGCAACGATGTAGTAGGTCGGCAGCGCGTACTTCGTATGCGGGAGGCTCACCTCCTTCACATTGGCGCCCGCCGCCTTCAGCCACTCGATGCCGCGCGTCCAAAGGTCGTCGATCTCTTTCGGCATGCCGTCCACGCGGTATTCCTCCGGAATGCCGACGTTCAGGCCCTTGATGCCCCGGCCGAGCGCTGCCTCGTAGTCCGGCACCGGCCGGTCGACGCTCGTCGTGTCCTTCTCGTCGTGGCCTGCCATCGAACCCAGCATGATCGCCGCGTCGCGCACATCCCGCGCGATCGGCCCCGCCTGGTCGAGCGACGAGGCAAACGCCACGATGCCCCAGCGCGAGCAGCGTCCATAGGTGGGCTTGAGACCCACGGTGCCTGTGAAGGCCGCCGGCTGGCGGATCGAACCGCCCGTATCCGTCGCCGTCGCCGCAAGACAGAGCTTCGCCGCGACCGCCGCCGACGAACCGCCCGACGATCCGCCCGGCACGAGCTTCGCGTCCGAACCCTTGCGCCGCCACGGGTTCACCACCGGGCCGTAAAAGCTCGTCTCGTTCGACGAACCCATGGCGAACTCGTCATTATTGAGCTTGCCCAGCATCACCGCGCCATCGCGCCAGAGGTTCGCCGTCACTGTCGACTCGTAGGGCGGATGGAAGCCGTCGAGAATGTGGCTGCAGGCCGTCGTCAGCACGTCCTTCGTGCAGAACAGATCCTTGATGCCCAGCGGAATGCCTTCGAGCCGCCCGCCCTCGCCCTTGGCGAGCTTCGCATCGGAGGCTTTCGCCATCTCCAGCGCCTTCTCCGCCGTCGGCGTTACATAGGCATTGAGCGCGGACGCAGCCTCCATCTCCGTGAGATAGGCGCCGGTCAGCTCCGTGGAACTGATCTCTTTCTTCTTCAGCGCGTCGCGGGCGGCGGCAAGCGTCAGTTTGGTCAGGTCGCTCATCGTTTACTCCACCACCTTCGGCACCACATAGAAGCCGTCTTCCGCGCCGGGCGCGTTTCGCGTCACTTCCTTCTGGAGG
>JACIYQ010000220.1 GCA_014359855.1 Parvibaculum sp. | reverse complement strand
CAGCGCCTCCTCGAATTCGCGATGCTTCTTCAGCCCCTTCGGCGTCAGGCTGAGTTTCACGCTCCGCCCGTCATCCTTGTCGGGCTTGCGCGCGATGAGCCCGCGCTTCTCCATGTCGGCAATGAGGCCCGACGCGGTGGGTTTGCGGATCGCCGCTTCCACGGCCAGTTCGCCCGCCCGCTTCGGCCCGCGCTTCAGGAACAGCAGGAAGCGGTATTGCGGGATCGTGATCTCGAGTTCGCGCGCGATCTTCTCGAACTCGCGGAACAGCACCACGACCGTGCGCGCCATCAGGATGAGGCGCCGGTCCATATCGGCGGTCTCGCCACCCGTCATGCTGTTCCGCTTGTCCGTCATGTGTCCTCAGAAAATGGCGTAGCCGCCGTCGATGACGCCCGGAGCGTTTTCAGCAAAAGTGGTAGCCACTTTTGCGGTTCGAAAACGCGACAAAACAACAACCTGGAGTCACTTGCCGTCTCCGGGAAACAGCAACCGAATCTAGAAAATGGCGTAGCCGCCGTCGATCACGAATGTATCGCCCGAATGATAGGTCGAGGCGTCCGAGGTGAGATAGACCGCGACGCCGCCGAAATCGCCCGGCTCGCCCCAGCGCCTGGCCGGCACGCGCGGGATCACCTTTTCCGCGAAGGCGGGTGCCGCTTGCGCCTGCGCCGTCATGTCCGTGGCGATCCAGCCCGGCAGGATCGCATTCGCCCGCATGCCGTAGCGCGCATGTTCCACGGCGATGCTCTTGATCATGGAAATGACGCCGCCCTTCGTTGCCGCATAGGCTTCGTTGCGCGCCGCGCCTTCGATGGCGGCAAGGCTCGCGATGCCGACAAGCGAGCCGCCCGCATCGCCGCTCTTCGCGCGTTCCACCATGTGCCGCGCGCTCTCGCGCAGCGTGAAGAACACGCCGTCGAGATTGACCGCCAGCGTCTTCTTGTAAACCTCCGTCGACATTTCGATGAACGAAGGCGCGCCGAAGCCGACGCCCGCATTTGCGAACACCGAGTCGATCCGACCGAGTTCCTTCACGGTCGCGCCGATCCCGTCGACGACTTGGCTTTCGTCCGACACGTCCACCTTGCGCGTATAGACCTTCACGCCATGCGAACGGAGCTGCTCGGCGGCCTTTTTGTTCTTGTCCTCATTGGTGCCCCAGATCGCCACGTCGGCGCCCGACTGCGCGATTGCGTCCGCCATACCGAGGCCGATGCCGCCATTGCCGCCGGTCACAAGGGCCACCTTCCCCGAAAGGTCGAAAGGCTTGTAGCTCATCGTGTCGTCTCCCTGATTCGGTTTTGTTTTCTTGAATGTATTGCAAGGCGCGCAGCATCGGGGCCGCGCCACGCCCGGTCAATTCCCCGATTGGGAGGTGCCCTCCTGCACGTCCGCTGCGCCGGCCGGCCCGGCCGGCGCGCGCGGCTCTTCCTTCAGTTCCGCGCAGACGAAATAGGGCTTGAAGTCGAGTGCCTCGGGGTCGGGCGGAATCTGGCAGGAAAAGACCGACGGCCCCTTCTGCAGGATCAGCGCCGTGCCGAGATTGCCCCTGATCTCGTAGCCGTCGCTCACGAGATCGGTGAGCGATTTGTCCGTCGCAACGAAGGGGCCCGACCGCGTGCCTGTCTTGAATTTCACACTTTCCGCAGCGGCGCCCGTCGCGGAAAAGGTCAGGCCCGCGGCCAGGAGGCACGCGAATAAGGGCAGGGGGCGGGTCATGGTGTCGTCGCTCCGTGGCGAAGGGCAGGGTCGCCGCGATCCTAGATCATTTTTCCGTTTATGGGGAAAGCCGCGCCGGAAATCCGCTCCGGAACCCGTCCGATTCAGGCGGCACATCTGGCGCACAGGCCCGAAATCTCGACCACCTTGCGCTCGCCCGCGAAATGCGCCCGCTTCGCCGCCTGGTCGAGCGCTGTCTCGAGCTTGGCATCGACGATCTCCTCCGTCGCGCCGCATTGCCGGCAGATCAGGAATTGTCCCGAATGCGGTGCGCCCGCCTCCACGCAGCCGAGATAGGCATTGAGCGATTCGATCTTGTGGATCAGCCCTTCGCTCATCAGGAAGTCGAGCGCGCGATAGACCGTCGGCGGCCGCGCCGCCTTGTGGCTCCGCGCAAGCTCGTCCAGCACGTCATAGGCGCCCACCGGCTTGTGGCTCCGCCAGACGATCTGCAGCACCTTCTCGCGCAGCGGCGTGAGCTGCGCCCCGCGCCCAGCGCAAATCTCGCGCGCCCGCTTCAGCGCATCGTCGATGCACTCGCGGTGATTATGCGTCTGGTGCGCCTGTGCCGTGTTATGTGCCGCGCCGCGCGCCGCCATGCCGCCTCCTTCGTTTCGGCAATGTTACATCATAACAGCGGGGTTTGTCCTCCCCGCGACTCGCCTTACCCTCGCGCCCATGTGCGGACGCTTTTCCATCACCACCCCGCCGGAAGCGATGCGGGCGCTTTTCGGCTATCTCGACGAGCCGGATTTCCCGCCGCGCTACAACATCGCGCCCTCGCAGCCCGTGCCCCTCGTCATCCGCGAGCAGGGCAAGCGCCGCTTCCTCCTTGTCCGCTGGGGGCTCGTTCCCTCATGGGCGAAGGAGCTGCCGCAATCCCTCCTCATCAACGCCCGCGCCGAGACGATCGCCGAAAAGCCGTCCTTCCGCGGCGCCTTCCGCCACCACCGCGCCTTGATGCCGGCCGACGGCTTCTACGAGTGGCAGGCTGGGGGCCCAAAAAATACAAAGATGGGGTCGAAACAGCCTTATTTCATTCGCCGCAAGGATCGCAAACCCTTCGCCATGGCCGCCGTCTGGGACATATGGATGCCGTCCGGCGGCAGCGAACTCGACAGCTGCGCCATCGTGACGACGGAGGCGAACGAAACGCTGAGACCCGTCCACCACCGCATGCCTGTCATTCTGGACGAGAAGGACTGGGACCTCTGGCTCGATCCCGCAGCCACCGGGCGCGAACTGCTGGCGCTCCTCCGCCCCGCGCCGGACGATCTCCTGGAGGCGATACCCGTCAGCACACGGATCAACAGCGCCGCGAATGACGGCCCCTCCCTTCAGGAGCCTGCCCTCGTGGCAGCGGAACCCGCAAAACCCGCCCCCGGCACGCGACAGATGGGCCTGTTCTGAAAATATGATCTGTCTTTGCCGGGCTTGACCCGGCAATCCAGTAGGCGCTTGCTCCGCGTTCTGCGTTTGGGTTGTCGCGCACTACTCGCGCCTCCGTGCCTTCCCCCTCAAACCACCTTCCCCGGATTGAGGATCCCCTTCGGGTCCAGCGCCTTTTTCAGTGTACGCATCAATTCCATCTCGACCGGAGATTTCGTCGCCGCGATCTCGTCGCGCTTCAATTGCCCCACGCCGTGTTCCGCGCTGATCGAGCCGCCCATCTCGCGCACGATCCCATGCACGATGCCGTTCATCTCGCCCCACAGCGCGAGGAACGCATCCTTGTCCGCACCCACGGGTTGACTGAGATTGAAATGCACGTTCCCGTCGCCGATATGGCCGAAGGGAACGGGGCGGATGCCCGGCAGCCTCGCGCTCACCGCATGCGTCGCCGCCGCGATGAAATCCGCCATCCGCGACACCGGCACGGAAACATCGTGCTTGATGCTCCCGCCTTCCGCGCGCTGCACGTCGGAAAGGCTTTCGCGCAACCGCCGGAAGTCGCCGCGCTGCGTTTCCGACTGCGCGATGGCGGCGTCCGTCACCAGCTTCGTGTCGAGCCCTTCGGCAAGCGCCATCTCCATCGTCTCGTCGAGCTTCGCCGTCTCCGTTCCCGCCGTCATCTCGATCAGCACATACCAGGGCGAAATGTCCGGCAGCGGGTCGCTCGTGCCTTCGAGGTGGCGCGTCACGAACTCGATGCCGATGCGCGGCACCAGTTCGAACGTCGTGACCTGCCCGCCGGAAATCTCGTCGGCGACGCGCAACAGCTTCACCGCCGCCTCCACGTCCGGCACGGCGGCGAAAGCGGTCGAGACGGCGCGCGGGCGCGGGAAGAGCTTCAGCACCGCGCCGGTAATGATCCCGAGCGTGCCCTCCGACCCCATGAAGAGATGGCGAAGATCGTAGCCCGTATTGTCTTTCCGGAGCCCCGTCAGCCCGTTCCAGATGTCGCCGTTCGCCAGCACCACTTCGAGCCCGAGCACGAGGTCGCGAGCGTTCCCGTAGCGCAGCACCTGCGTGCCGCCCGCATTGGTCGCAAGGTTCCCGCCGATCTGGCACGAGCCTTCCGAAGCGAGGCTGAGCGGAAAAAGCCGGCCGGCTTGCCGTGCCGCTTCCTGCGCGGCGGCAAGCGTCACCCCCGCATCCACAGTCAGCGTGTTGTTCTCCGCGTCGAGCGCGCGCACGCGGTTCATGCGTGCGAGCGACAGCACGATCTCCTCGCCCGTCCCGTCCGGCACCTGTCCGCCGGCAAGCCCCGTGTTCCCGCCCTGCGGCACGACATGAAGCCCCGCCTCATGCGCCACCTTCATGATCGCGGAAACCTCTTCCACGCTCGTCGGCTTCAGCACCGCCGCCGCGCGCCCCTTGTAGAGCTCCCGCCGCTCGACAAGATAAGGCGCCATGTCGGCTTCATCGCCGGCAAAGCCCTTCTCGCCGACGATCTCCTTCAGCCGCTGCAAAATTTCTTGTGTGGGTTTGGGCATTTGCTTTTTGTTCAGAGCAAAATAAAAAAGAATGTCATCCCGGGATTTATTCCCGGGACCCATTGGCTTCTCTGCACGCCGTGCGGTGGATTGGGTCCCGGCAACAAGTGCCGGGATGACACTTATATGTTAGTTGGCGCCCCCGCGCACCCTCACGCCATCCTTCGATGCGCCCGCGCGCCCGTGTGCAGGTAAAGCGCGCGGCCTTGCGCATCCTCTTCGAGGAAGTGATAGGTCGCGGGCCGCGTATAGCCCGGCATCGTGCCCGTGAACAAAGCCTCGTTCACGGGACGAAGCTCCACCGCATAAGCGCCCTGCAGCGCCGCAAAGTCGGGCGCGGGCTTGTGCACCGCGATGAGCGCGCCGTCCCGCTCCATCACCTCGACGGTTCCGCTCGCCTTGCCATAAGTACCGGTGAGCCGCGCCCTGTCTGCCTTGATCGCCGCATCGGGCACGGGCGGTTCCGGCGGCGCGATCCCCGCGGCCTCCGAAAAGATCGCCGCCAGCATTTCGTCGGCAAGCCCCTTGCCATTGCCGCCATTCGTCAGCAGCGCCACCGCCGTCTCGCTTTCCGGGTGATAGCGCAGCCACGCCGCCTGGCCGATGGTCGAGCCGTCATGGCCGAAGACCTCGTAGTGCCCGTCGCCATTCCAGTCCCAGAGAAAACTGCCAAGCCCGATCGCATCGATATGCATGCCCGCCGGACAGGTGACGGTGCGCAAATGCATCCGGTACACGCTCTCCGCGCTCAATATCGGTGTGCCGTTCGCGGCCACGCCGTCATTCATCATCATGCGCGCGAAGGCGATGACGTCCCGCGCCTTCGCCATGGGCATCGAGCCTGCCGGCGCGTTCGATTGCGCGAGATAGGCAATCGGCGTGACCATCGGCGCGCCCGGCTGCCCCACATGGCCGATTGCCGTCTGGTGCCGCATCGCCTGTTCGGGCAGCGTCGAGAAGGCGGGCGTGCCCAAGGGCTTCGCGATCCGCTCGCGGATAGCCTTGTCCCAGCCCTTGCCCGCCGCCACCTCTTTCAGCTCGCCCCCCGCCCACACGGCAATCGCCGCCCCCGGCACGCCATATTGCCGCGTCAGCGTATCGAGCATGGTGCGAAGGCGGGCAGGGGAGAGGGGCATATGCGTTTCTTTTTGGTGGCGTGCCGGGGCGCCAACCTAACACACAGGTGTCATCCCGGCGCCTGTCCTGGCGAAGGCCGGGAACACCGGGATCCATGGGCAGTGCGTCGGATGCATGCTAAAACCAACTCGTCATTGCCGGGCTTGACCCAACAATCCAGAAGCCGCGTAAGCGGCGTCCTTCTTCGCGATGAATTCCGCAATACACTTGGCTGGAGCGTCGCGATGAACCCGTGTCGCGTAAGTAGGCCAACGATTCGCTAAAGTGAAATGACCTCATAGAAGAGAGGAAGCCGAAATCTGCTTCTGAGCTTCTCAATGTATTGCCGACCATAGCGATCCAGTGGATTTTCTCCACAGACAATCAGACGGCTCGCCTCATTTGCGCCGGGCTGACCTGCCACTGAAGTTTCCCCCATCGGGGATTAGAGTCGCGGCATGATTATGCCCTCTCGGGCGGGCTGAGCAACAGGCCGGCACGCGGAGCCATCAAAGCGTGCAGCGTGATGGGCTGTTGCGATGAGTTTGGCGGCGAA
>JACIYQ010000022.1 GCA_014359855.1 Parvibaculum sp. | reverse complement strand
GAGAAGTTCGATGCCGGCATTTCCGTCTCCCGCGAAGGGCAGACGGTCCCCGGCACCTCGATCATGGGCCTGATGATGCTCGCCGCCGCGCCCGGCTGCTGCATCCGCATCGAAACGGACGGCCCGGATGCGGAAGCCGCCCTCGAGGCCCTCTCCGCCCTCGTCGCCGACGGCTTCGGCGAGCGGGACTGAAAGTCTCCACTATTACCTTTGATCCGTTGCGATGACCTGTTTGATGGGTCTCGATTTGTCGAAGAAATGGGAGCATTATGAAAATCTAAATTGCCCGAGACCAAGCCATGCGAGAGCATTCCAGAACGCCGCTCAGCCGGTTCAAAGCATTTGCTTTCGCGATGCTTTTCGGGGGAGGGATGCATATCCTCGCATCCTGCGACCAGAATGAGGATGCAGTTGGATCCGTTAATTCGGCAACGGACGATAAGCAAACTTCTTGTGAAGTGGGCGAGCCTTCGCATGGAAAACTTTATGTCAAAAGCAATGACGTGAATTTCCGAACCGGTCCCGGTACAAACTATGATCGGGTCATAAATGAACGCGCTACCAGTGTGTTGGGTCGAACAATCTATCGGACGCTTTGGACCACAGCAGTTTTAGAGGCGCGCTGTGAAACAGCCGATTGGATCAAGGGGGATATCGTTGAAGCTGACGGAAAGCCGGTTTTTTGGGAAAGCGGATGGGTTCTGAAGAAGTTTATTGCAAGAGAAATGTCTGATGATCAGGCTGCGGGTCTTCTGTGGGACATAGATGCTGAGCCAGAGTTGACCGTCGCAGACAAAAAAATACTTCTTCAAGGCGCGCGCAAGGTTCTAAAGGACGAGCCCAATTGTGCCAGCATATATACGGGCTACTACAGCGAAAAGAAGCGCGGCTCTTACTACGTAACCTGCAATGCGAAGAATGGAAAAGAGCCGTTCAATGTTTGGTTTTCATCAGATGAAATAGCTTCGAATTCGAAACTTGGAATCCCAGTAGCTTATCCGGAACAACCATCGAGAGTCGCTTGCGAGCAAGAAATTCTAGGGCAGGCGACGTATCCTTCGACCGTGAGTTTCCACAGGATTCTCGGGTATGCCACAACCGTTCATAACAACGGCAATCGAACAATCATCCAAGAATTTTCCGCAAAAAATGGTTTTGGGCTTGATCTCGAGTACCATGCACGATGCCTTGTTCTTCCTTCCGGAAAAATTGAGTTGTCGATGACGGAGGTGGGAAGATAGCGGGGAAAGGTTTTTCTCACTACAAACTGGCTTGCGGTCGTCGTCTCTGCGAAGCAGGGACATGAAATTTCAGCGTATTTGCACGTACGACGAAAGGCAACGTCGTGCCGCACATGCTTTTAGATAGGCAACCAACACATCCGGGTTCCTAAGCGCCCAGTTTTCGACAATATCAAAAAATCGATCAGAAATTTCTTCCTATGATCAGCAAGCCTCTCATTGGGGGGCAATTTGTATCTGAAATTCATTCTTTGAAATAAACCGTCTGCACGCTCGTCGCGAGAAGCGTCCCGTCCGCACCCCACAGTTCCGCCGGCTGGTCGAAATATCCCCGCCGGAAAACCTTCGAATCCGCAACGCCGATCAGCGGCTTCGTGCCTTGCGCCCTGCGCGCTCGCCATAAGCCGCAAAAACATATAAACATTTCTTTATGTCATCTTGCTCCCCCGGCCTCGCCTTGTTATAAGGCCCCATCACGACGCCGGTTCCCGCTGGCGCAGCACTCGCTTGCGCGTCGGCCCGCGGGCCCTTTTTCGGGCCGCCGGGCCGGTGACCGGACGCACCGCCGAATTCAAAAGGAGCGCGACAGCCTCATGAGCCAAGCCGCAAAAGCCGATACCCACGATTACGCCATCAAGGACATCAATCTCGCCGACTGGGGCCGCAAGGAACTGGACATCGCCGAGACCGAAATGCCGGGCCTCATGGCGACCCGCGAGGAATTCGGCCCGACGAAGCCGCTGAAGGGCGCCCGCATTGCCGGCTCGCTCCACATGACCATCCAGACCGCCGTGCTGATCGAAACGCTGGCCGAGCTCGGCGCCGACATCCGCTGGGCGTCCTGCAACATCTATTCGACGCAGGATCACGCCGCCGCCGCCATTGCCGCGCGCGGCATCCCCGTCTTCGCGATCAAGGGCGAGAGCCTCGAGGACTACTGGGAATACACCCACCGCATTTTCGAATGGTCGGATGGCGGCGCGCCCAACATGATCCTCGACGATGGCGGCGACGCGACGCTCCTCATCCATCTCGGCAAGCGCGCGGAAGAGGGCGACGTCGCCTTCCTCGAAACGCCGGGCAATGAAGAAGAGGAAATCCTCTTCGCCGCGATCAAGCGCCGCCTGAAGCACAAGCCGGGCTTCTACACCCAGATCGCGAAAAGCGTGCGCGGCGTCACCGAAGAAACGACGACCGGCGTCCATCGCCTCTATGAAATGCAGAAGAAGGGCACGCTGCTCTGGCCCGCGATCAACGTCAACGACAGCGTCACGAAGTCGAAATTCGACAATCTCTATGGCTGCCGTGAATCGCTGGTGGACGGTATCCGCCGCGCCACCGACGTCATGATGTCGGGCAAGGTCGGTGTCGTCGCGGGCTTCGGCGATGTGGGCAAGGGCTCCGCCGCCTCGCTCCGCCAGGCCGGCTGCCGCGTCATCGTCACCGAGATCGACCCCATCTGCGCGCTCCAGGCCGCGATGGAAGGCTATGAAGTGACGACCATGGATGAAGCCGCACCCCGTGGCGACATCTTCGTCACGACGACCGGCAATGTCGACGTCATCACCGTCGATCACATGCGGAAAATGAAGCACCGCGCCATCGTCTGCAACATCGGCCACTTCGACAGCGAAATCCAGATCGGCGGTCTGCGCAATCTCAAGTGGCACAATGTGAAGCCGCAGGTCGACGAGATCGAGTTCCAGGACGGCAAGCGCATCATCCTGCTCGCCGAGGGCCGCCTCGTGAATCTCGGCTGCGGCACGGGCCATCCGAGCTTCGTCATGTCGGCTTCCTTCACCAACCAGACGCTCGCCCAGATCGAACTCTGGACCAAGCCGGATGAATACGAGAAGAAGGTCTACGTCCTGAAGAAGGAGCTCGACGAGAAGGTCGCGCGCCTCCACCTCGAAAAGATCGGCGTGAAGCTCGAAAAGCTGAACAAGAAGCAGGCCGAGTACATCGGCGTCGCCGCCGAAGGCCCCTTCAAGCCCGAGACCTACCGCTACTGAGCGGCGGCGTTAGTAATGCTGAAAAGCCCGGCCTTGTGCCGGGCTTTTTGTTGCCGCAGCCTGCCAGCGGCCCTGAAGCCCGGCGGTTCCTCGCTCTTTCTGGAACGCCCTATTTCACCTCCGAGTCCCTCGTGGTGTAGTATCCGCCGGGGTCCGGTGATTTGCGCCCGCTCATATCCATGGGCAGGGCGCAAGACGGAAGGGGTTGTCGTGTGTTGAAGTCGGCAAAGAGCCGGAAGCGTGATGTCGTGCGGCGTGGGGCAAGATTTGCCCCGGCGCTTTTTGCGGCGTCCTTCCCTTTTGCCACCGCCGCGCAGCCTGTCCCCAAGGGGCTGATGGAAACGCTTGCCGTGCTGGGGTTGCCCTCGGAAGCCGCCGCCGAGCCCGCCGTCGCCACCTCCTTTGCCATTGCTGCCGGCCTCGCCTTCGCCGGCATCCTCGCCGCCATCACCGGCCTTCGCACGGCCCGCGCCGCCCGCCGCGTCGCGCTCGAGCGCGAGGCGAGCCTCTCCGCCCTCGAAGCCCGTCTCGATGCGGCCGAATCGATCCTCGCCGCCGAGCCCGATGCCGTCTTCATCTGGACGCCGGAGAGCTTGCGCGCCGCGCCCGGCACCTTTCAGGCCCGGCCCCGCATCGTCGGTTCCACGGCGACGCTGGTGGATCCTTCCTCGGGCGATCTCGACTTCAACTACCTGCTTACCCGGCTCGAGCCGGAAAATGCCGGCCGCCTCAACACGGCGGTGCAGCGGCTCAGGACGCGCGGCGCGCGCTTCTCGCTTCATGTTCAGTCGACGGACGGACGCACCTTCGAGGCGGAAGGCCGCCCCGCAGGCGCGCTGGCGGTGCTCTGGTTGCGCGACGTGACCGGCGAGCGCGCCGAGGTCTCGCGCCTCAAGGAGCGCCTCCGCCAGGCCGAGTTCAGCCGCGGCCGCTTCGAGGAACATCTCATGCAGGCGCCCTTCGCCGCCTGGCGCCGCGACGACAGGGGAAATCTCGTCTGGGTGAACGCGGCCTATGCCCGTGCCGTCGACGCCGCTTCGCCGGACGATGCTGTGACGCGCGGCGTCGAACTTCTCGGCGAGGAAACCCTTGCCACGCTTCGCCGCACGCTCTTCGACCGCTCGCGCGCCCGCGAGCGCAGCCACGCCATCATGGCGGGCGAACGCCGCGCGCTCGACATCATCGAGCAGCGCCTTTCTGACGGCGTTGCCGGCATCGCCGTCGACGTGTCGGATCTCGACGAGGCGGAAGCCGAGCTTCGCCGCCACATCGAAAGCCATGCCGCGACGCTCGACCGCGTGACGACAGCGGTCGCGATCTGCGGGCCGGACAAGCGCCTCACCTTCCACAACCGCGCCTACGAAACACTCTGGGGCCTCGACCCGCAATGGCTCGACGGCGGTCCCTCCGACAATGAAATTCTCGACGAGTTGCGCGCGCGCCGCCGCCTGCCCGAACAGGCGAACTTCCAGGCCTGGAAGCAGGGCCGCATGGAAATCTACACCTCGACCGAGCCGCTCGAGGAGTTCTGGCACTTGCCGGACGGCCGCACCGTCAAGGTGCTCGCGCAGGCGCACCCCTTCGGCGGCGTCATCTATCTCTATGAAAATGTCACCGAGCGGCTGAACCTCGAAAGCTCCTACAACACGCTCGCCCGCGTCCAGCGCGAAACGATCGACCATCTCTATGAAGGTGTGGCGGTGTTCGGTTCGGACGGGCGGTTGAAGCTCTTCAATCCTGCCTTCCTCAACATCTGGGCGCTCGACGAAGACAAGCTCGGCGGCGAGCCGCATGTGAACGAACTGATCGAGCTTTGCCGCCCGCTCATGGCCGACGAGCGCGAATGGGAAGCGCTGAGGAACGGCGTCACCGGCATGTCGGGCATGCGCACGCCGCAGACCGGCCGGCTCCTCCGGCCGGACGGCACGGTCGTCGACTATGCCATGGTGCCGCTGCCCGATGGCGCGACGCTCATGACCTATGTCGACGTGACGGATTCGACGCAGATGGAGCAGGCGCTGCGCGACCGCAACGACGCGCTCGAAACGGCGGACCGCCTCAAGTCCGAATTCATCAGCCACGTCTCCTATCAGCTCCGCACGCCGCTCACCAACATCCTGGGCTTCGGCGAGATCCTCGAAGCGGAAATGTTCGGCACGCTCAATCCGCGCCAGCACGAATACATGCAGGGCATTCTTGAAAGTTCCGAAACGCTGATCGACGTCGTGAACGACATTCTCGATCTCGCCGTCATCGAGGCGGGCGCCATGACGCTCGATCTTTCCGATGTCGAACTGTCGGAAGTCATCTATGCGACGGAGGAATTCGCGCAGCGTCCCGCGCAGAAGAACAAGGTCGTCCTCAGGGTCGAATGCCCGAAGGACATCGGCACGGTGCGCGCCGACGAAAAGCGCATCAAGCAGATCATGATCAACCTGCTGTCGAATTCGCTCGCCTTCACGAGCCCCGGCGACACCATCATCGTCGGTGCCGCGCGGCATGAAAGCTCGGTCGAGCTCTATGTCGAGGATACAGGGATAGGCATCAAGCCGGAATTCCAGGGCAATGTCTTCGACCGCTTCGAGGCGCATGGCGGTTCGGATCGCCGCCGCGGCGCGGGCCTCGGCCTCAGCCTCGTGCGCTCCTTCGTGGAACTGCATGGCGGCTGGGTGACGCTCGAAAGCGCCCCCGATGTCGGCACCCGCGTCACCTGCCACCTCCCCGTCCGCGCCGCCCCGCCGGCCACAGGCACGACCTCCGCCCCCACGCCGACAAGGGTCGAAGCGGGCTGATCCGTCTGCGGATCAACTCTTTACAGAAAAATCCTGTAGGGCACGCTCGTCCCGTCCGGCTGCTTCACCTGGAACTCGGCGCCGCGTTCGGCTTCCTGGATCAGCGCCTCGTAGAGCCTGAGCGCGTTGCGGATCACTTCCGCATAGGACGCGGCCTCCGTCTTTTCCTTCAGCTGCTGCAGCCGCTCCATCGCCTGCGGCGGCAGTTCGAGCTGCACGCGCGTCGTGTCGCGATCCTCGCCACTGTGGCGCTTGTGCCGCCGTCCGTGGCGATGGCCGCGCCGTCCGCGCCGCTCTTCGCTCTCGCCCGCATCGGCGCCGGTCTCCGGCGTCTCTTCCTTGAAGCCGCTCATGCCGCGTCCCTCCGGCCATGCGTGCGGCGATGGCCGCCCCGGA
>JACIYQ010000219.1 GCA_014359855.1 Parvibaculum sp. | reverse complement strand
TGGCAGAAGATCCCGCAGGGTGGCGGCGGCGTCGGTGCCGTTTCTTCCAGCGTTCTGCAACCGCCGGAAGGCGCCAATACGATCGACCCGAACGCCATCGCAACGGTCGGTGCGCCGCTCGGCTATGCGGGGCTTCCTGCCGACATCGCGGCGGGTATCGTCTTCCTCGCTTCCGACGAGTCGCGCTACATGACGGGCTCGGAGCTCGTCATCGATGGTGGCATGACGGCCCGCTGACGCGGTCCTGGGGACGGCGGCATGACGGCCCGCTGAGGGACGTCACTGCGTCTGGACGATTTCGTCGGTGATGCGCCAGTGGCCATCGAGCCACTGGACGACCTCGCGGGCACAATGACTATCGACGGCGGCGTAGCGGGTTCGCAGCGCCGCCGTTTCCTTTTTGCTCATGCCGTCGAGCCCCTTGTCCTGCACGAGCGGCAGGTCTTCCGCCAGCATGCGGGCAAGCTCCGGCCCCGCAACTGTCTCCGCTGCCGCGAGGAAGGCCGTCTCGGCATTGTATTCCGGGTTCCGATAGACCGCTTCGAGCGTGAGCATCGGAATGCGGCTGAGCAGAGGCTGCGATGCCGGGTTGACGCCATGCGCGGAGACGAGCGAGCCGATCTCTCCGTGGCGGCCGGTAAAGCCGCGCAGATGCAGGAAAGGCGACATGCGCTGCCCGTCGTTCACGGGATAATTGTCCCAGATGAAGGGGCGCCTTCTCAATGTTTCGCCGACACGGGCGAGATGACCGGCCGGCATCTCCTTCGAGCAGACGCGGGGGCCGGTCCAGAAAATCCCGATCGAGGGATCGAGCCGCTTTCCCAGATCGTCGAGGTAGCTTTCGGGGCGCTGCCCGAAGACGCGGTCGAGGATCGGGTCGTCGGTGTAGTAGCTGGGACAGACGATGAGCCGCCCCGCCTTCGTGCGTTCGGCCGCGCAATCCACGATCTCCATCTGCTTGTCCGCAAGGCCCGGGAGGTCGCCGCGCATGTCGTCGAAAAGGATCGCCAGGTCGTCGATGCCGATGTCATCGAGCCAGTGGAGCTTCCGCGCCAGGGCCTCGCGCGCCGCGCCGTCGAAATCGAGATAGAGCTCATACGGGCTCAGCCCGACGCCGAAACGCACGCCTTCAGCCCGGCAATGGGCAGCAAGATCGGAAAGACGTTCCGCTTCCTCCGGCGGGTGGGGTTCGCTCCAGCGGCGGCGTAGAAAGGTGTCGGCCTTCGGTGCGTAGAGGAAGAAGCGGTAGCCATGCGGCGCGAGCGCGCTCACATGAGCGGCGCGCGCCTCCCAGTCCCAGGGCCGTCCGTAAAAACCTTCGATGGTGCCAAGCTCGGGAATCATGGCCGCGAGCCTATCACGACTTCAGGACGAGGAAGCCTGCTCTGGGAAAGTGAACCACGACTGCACCGGACTTCGGTCCGTTCCTTGCTCCGAAACCGCGACGTCAACCGCGCAGGCGGCCTTGCCGTTTCGTGAGTTCCGCCATCTGGCCGAAGATCGCCGGCACATCGTTCGGCGTGTCGTCGCCGGAAAACTCCTTGTAGAGCGTCGACACATTCACGACGATGCGTTCGCCGTCGCCCCAGCTGTCGTAGTCGGACATGTCGATGTCGACCGCCGCGTCGAAAGCCGAAAGCCCTGCATCGTAGCGCTGCCTTGTTTCGTCGCGGACATAGACGAGATAGTCGCGCACGGCCTTCACACCGTTCTTCCCCGTATTCGACGAGCCCAGCCGCCGTCGGGCTGCAGCCAGGCATAGCCGCCATTGCCGAGATCGTGCAGGCCCTTCGTGTATTGAAAGCGGCACGGTCCCAGACCTATGGAAATCCTCCCCCTGATGAGTTGTCGTGCAGAGTGTCGTGCCGCAGGCCGCCCGCTTCAAGCGTTCATTGACCGGCGCGGCGCTGCCGGTTCTGCCCCCTAATTGCCCAGCTTCCGTCTTCTTGTCGCCACGACCTCAAGTTTCGATCGGGGCGGGCGGATAGAGGAGGAACAGGCATGGCTTACCAGCATGCTGAGATCCGCCATGGCGAAAAGGCAGGAGAATCCGAATCCGGGGCGTTTGGAAGCCGGTGGATCGGCCCGCTCGTCTTTTTTCTTTCGATAGCGCTGATCGCTTTCATCGCCGGCTCTGTGGTGATGCTTGCGAAACTTCCGCCCTCGAAGCTCCTTACCAATGCCTATGACGCGGCGGGTGCTCTCTATGCGAAAGCGACCGAGTATAGCGATCCTTACAAGACCGACCTCTGGTACGACGCACTGACGAACGACAAGGGCGTGACGACTCTTCTGCCTGATGAGGTTGAAGAAGGCTACACGCTCTATTCCTCCTCGCATGAGCCCAGCGCCTTCCTTGTCGACATGAAAGGCAATGTGGTTCATCGCTGGTATGTCGATCCTCAGAAGATATGGACCGGCAAAGAGGCGGCGGCCGGTTCCCTCGGTCCGTTCGTCTATATGCGCAAGACCTACATGTATCCGAACGGCGATCTTCTTGCCGTTTATGAGGGATCGGGCGACACGCCATGGGGGCTCGGGCTCGTCAAGCTCGACAGGGACTCGAATGTCATCTGGAGCTATCTCGACGAGCGTGCGCATCACGATGTCGGCATCGGCGCCGACGGCACGATCTATGCCCTGACGCATGAGATGAGACACGACGCCGTTGAAGAGCAGGGTGGGCTGGAACCGCCGCTGATCGAGGATTTCCTCGTCATCCTCTCGCCCGACGGCAAGGTGGAAAAGCGCATCTCGCTTCTCGAGGCCATCGCGAAGTCGCGCTTCAAGTGGCTGCTATCGGGCCTCAACCGGCGCACGGCACAAGATCCGCTTCACACGAATTCCGTCAGGGAGGTAGGCAAGGAAGCCGCAGCCCATATGAACATGGCGCGCGAAGGTGACCTGATGCTCAGCATCCGCAACCTGAAGCTTGTCGCCGTGCTCGACCCGAAAACGGAAAATTTCGTTTGGGGGACGCTCGGTCCCTGGGTGGGTCAGCATTCCGTGGAACCGCTTGCCAGCGGGAATGTTTTACTTTTCGACAACAACGGCAACTACAACGGTCCGGCTGGGTCCCGCGTCATGGAGTTCGATCCGGAGACCATGGAAATCGTCTGGCAGTACGAAGGTACGAAAGACGATCCGCTGAAAAGCGTG
>JACIYQ010000218.1 GCA_014359855.1 Parvibaculum sp. | reverse complement strand
GCCGCATCGGCCATCGAAGCGCTGAAGCAGGCTAGCGCCGCCACGGGCGCGGAGCTCGGCGACGGCGTCACGCGGGCACGCGTACTCGCCGATGAGCTTTCGCTCATGATCGAATCCGGCGAGAGGATCGCCGAACGGCTTGGGCGGGGCGTGGCACCGGCCGAGCGCATGGCATCGCCGCGCGCACCGCTGCAACCCGCCGCCGGACCGCGCCATGCCGCGCCGCCGTCACCTACCGCGCGCGATGCCGCTGTCGCCGCGCGCGCCGCGAATCAGCTTCTCGAGGCGCTGAAGAAGGCACGCTGAGTTCAACGTACAGGGAAACCGGATGCTCGACCGTCTTCGCCTTCTTCCGACTGTCATTCTTTGCGCCTCGCTGTTGCTGGTGCTGAAGCTCGCCGATCTTGCAACTGGCGGCGAGGGCAGCGCGACGATCTCGGCGATTTCGATTGCCCAGGCCAGTGCGCCGGAGGAGAAATCCGGCGAAGAAGCCGAAGCGCATGGCGAGGCAGCGGGCGATGGTGACACCGCGGCCGGCGAGACGGCCGCCGCTACGCCCCCGTCGCAAGCGCCCGCCGCCGAACCGGAAATCAGCAAGTCCGAACGCACCGTGCTGCAGAGCCTCGCCTCGCGGCGCAAGGAACTCGATACGCGTGCCGGGGAACTCGACACGCGCGAACAATTGCTCGCCGCCGCCGAAAGGCGCGTCGAGGAACGGATCGCCGAACTGAAAGAAATCGAAGCGCGGATCAACGAGCGGATCGGCGCGGAAGACGAGGCGAACGAGGCGCGGATCGCCGGGCTCGTGTCGATGTACGAGACCATGAAACCGAAGGATGCGGCCCGCATTTTCGAACGTCTCGACATGGGCGTGCTGCTCGACGTGGTGAAGCGGATGCAGCCGCGAAAGATGTCCGCCGTGCTCGCCGCGATGGATCCCGTCGTGGCACAGGACCTGACCGTCGAGCTCGCGACCGGCGACCGGCTTTCCGGAATCCGGGCGGGTGAGGGCGCGGATGAGGCAGAGACGCCGGCCGCGGTTCTTTCCAGTGGCGGAAAAGCCAGCTAATCCGGCCTTTTGCCTCCGCACCCTTAAGTCCCACTTAACCGGCGATGCCTAGACTGCCCGATGGCGGCAGAAAGCCGTCATTCGTGGGCAGAAGCTTTTGGGACGCAGCGGCGTGACTCGATCTCACCGAAATTTCGCGCAACAGGAGAAGGTCGGCATGCGCTTTCGCGCTTTGGCGGTTATTGCCAGCCTGTTCCTGCTCGCCGCCGCGCTTGCGCCCGCAGCCCGCGCCGCCGCCGCCACGACGCTGTCGCTCAGCGAAAAGGACGGCTATGGGCGCATGGTTTTCACCTTTCCCGACAAGGTTCCCGGCTACCGCGCCACGATCAATGCCGGCATTCTCGTTCTTCAGTTCGACAAGCCTTTCGATGCGGACGCCGAGGAATTCGTCCGCCAGATGCCGCGCTATGTTGCGCTGGCCCGGCAGGACGGCGACAAGGGCACCATCCGCCTCGCGCTGACGACGGATTTCTGGCTCGATACGAAGCAGGCTGAGAACTCCGTCTATGTCGATCTCATGCCGCCCAGCTGGAGCGGCAAGCCGCCGCCGCTGCCGGCCGATGTGCAGGCGCGGCTCGATGCCGCCGCAGAAAAGAAGCGAGCGGAGGCGGAAGCGGAGCTTGCGGCCAAGGCGCTGGGTGTCGAGAAGCCGACGATCGAAGAGCCCGGCCTTGCGGTGCGCGTCGCCGCGCGCGAGGGCATGACGCGCCTCGTCTTCGACTGGAACCAGCCTGTCCTCTATTCGCTTGTGGAGCGGGAGGGGCTTGCCACCATTACGTTCGACCGGGCGGCCCGAGTGGACCTCGCGCCGTTGCGTGCCGACCCGCCGCCCTATCTCAGTCATGCGAGTGCTCTCGAGCATGATGGCAGGCTTGCCATTGTGCTGACGCTGAAACCCGGCGTGAGTGTGAGCGACTTCCGCGAGGATATGAGCGTGGTGCTGGACCTGAAGCCTTCGGGCGGCGGCATCGCCCCGGAAGCGCAGGCGGCAGCCGAGGAACTCACCTCGTCGCACACCTACGGCCCGGAGGGGGCGGACAGCGAGAAAGACGCCCACGGCCCGACGAATATACAGCCGAAAGCGGCGCAGACTGAAGCCGAAGAGGGCGCGGAAGCACAGACAGAGGCGGCATCGCCGGAGGATTCCGCCGAGGAGCGGATCGCAACCAACCCGCTACCCCAGGGGAGGCGGCCGGACGGCAAGGCGGTGGTGCGTTTCACCCCGGGCCGGAGCGGGACCGACATCCTGGTCGAATGGCCGGAGCCTGTGGGTGCCGCCGTCTTTGAAAGGGCGGACAGGCTCTGGATCGTGTTCGATGCTGCGATGCCGCTCGATACAACGGATGCAACACCGGAGAAGCTCGGTTCGTTCGGCACGCCGGAGGTTCTGGCCTTCGAGGAAGGGACCGCGCTTGTCGTGCCCCTGAGCGAGAAAGTTTTGATCGGCGCTGTGGAGGAAGGTGCGTCCTGGCGCATTTCCGCCGGCGAGACGCTGACCACCACGGGACGGCCGATTTCGCTTTCGCGAAGCTGGCGCGAGGACGGGCGCGGCAGCGTCGCGTTCGATCTCAAGGCTACGCGCAAGATACTGAGGATGCGCGATCCGCTTGTCGGTGACGACATTGTCGTGGCGACGGCGCGCGGCCCCGTGCAGTCCGTGCAGACGCCGCGGAGCTTCGTCGAATTCCAGGCTCTGCAGACGGCGCAGGGCATCGCCATTGTGCCTGTGGCGGACGATGTGAATGTGGCAGCGGCGCCCGACCATGTGATCGTGTCGCGGCGCGAGGGGCTTGTGCTGTCCGCAGGCGGCGGCGGTCCCGAAGCGCCGGAGGCGGAAGGCACTTCGGTTGCTGCGGTAAAAGCGCCGGCCGAGATGCATTTCGCGGAATGGCGCAATGCGCCGGGCAAGAATTTCACCGAGCGGCGGCAATATTATCTCGTGCGGCTTGCGAATGCGCGAACGCAGGAGCTGGGCGATCTGCGCTTTGCCTATGGCCGCTTCCTGCTTGGCTACGGGCTCGCGCAGGAAGCGCTGGCCGCCTTCGCAGGCGCGCTCGAGGCCGAACAGAAGTTCGTGAACGACCCTGCCTTCCGCGCGGCCAAGGGCGTCGCAAACGTGTTGAGCGGACGTTATGTCGAGGCCATCGCCGATCTTTCGGCGACAGGGCTGGAAAATGCGCCGCACGCCGCGGCATGGCGAGGGCTCGCGCGGGCGGAACTCGGGCACTGGGAAGAGGCTCGCGCGCAGTTTGGACTCGCGGGCGCCATTCTCGATGCCTTCGGCGACGATTTGCGCACGCGCTTCAGGACAGGGGCCGCTGTCGCGGCCCTCAAGGGTGGCGATGTCAACTCTGCCGAAGCCTATGCGGCGGGTTTCCCGGCTGCACCGGGGAGCGCGAAGGCAGAGGCTGAAATTCTGCTCGTCCGCGCCATGACGGACGATGCGCGCTCGGGTGGAGAATCGGCGCTGGCACGTTACGATGCGGCGATCGAGACAAACTATCCGCCGGTGGCGGCGCGTGCGCGGTTCGGAAAGGCGATGCTGCAGCACAAGCGCGGCGAGATCGACGGGGAAACCTTCGCAAAGGAACTCGAAAGCCTGCGCTATGCATGGCGCGGCGATGCGCTCGAGCTCGAAGTCCTGACGCGGCTCACGGCATTCCGGCTCGAAGAGGGGGAGATCGACGAAGCGCTGAGGCAGATGCAGACAGCGACCGCGAACTATCCCGACAGCGAGGAAGCGCACAGGATGAACGTGCGCATGTCCGACATCTTCGCGGACTATTTCCTCAGCGATGCCATCGAGGAAATGGAGCCGGTGCAGGCGCTCGCCTTTTTCGACAGCTTCAAGGAACTGACGCCGATCGGCCAGAAGGGCGACGAAATGATCCGCGCCCTCGCGGAGCGGCTCGTCGAGGTCGACCTGCTGACGCAGGCGGAACAACTACTCGACTATCAGGTCGCGAACCGGCTTCACGGCGGCGTCGCCAAGGCGCAGGTCGCGGCGCGGCTCGCCTCGATCTACCTGATCGACCAGAAGCCGGAGCAGGCGCTCGCGGCGCTCCGGGCAACGAAGCAGAACCTCCTGCCGGAAGCGCTTGCCGAGCGGCGCATGCTGCTGGAGGCGCGGGCGCTGGCCGAGAGCAAGCAGTACGACAATGCGCTCGACCTACTTGAAGGCCGGAAGGACAATATCTCGGCGCGGCTCCGGGCGGACACGCTCTGGGATGCGGGACGCTGGCCGGAGGCAGGCGCTTCGATCGAGATGTTCCTCGGCGAAAGCTGGAAGTACGATCAGACACTGGACGACGAGACGCGGCTTCTCGTGATGCGCGGCGCCATCGCCTATTCGCTGGCGGGCGACGAGAACGGGCTGTCGAGGCTCAGGGCGAAGTTCGGAGAGGCGATGAGCGTGAGCCCCGATGCGAGCGCCTTTGCGGTCGTCTCCGAGCCCATCGTGGAGCAGGGCATGGCCTTCCGGGAAATGACGAGCCGGATCGCTTCGGTCGATACGCTCGAACGCTTCCTGGCGTCGCTGAGGGTCGAGGGAACACCGGCGCTCAACTGAGCGCCGGCAAAATTCGTGTTTGTTCCTTCAGGTGCCGAAGCTCTGCACCAGGCTGCCGGCAATCAGCGACCAGCCGTCGACCAGCACGAAGAAGATCAGCTTGAAAGGCAGCGAGATGATGATCGGTGGCAGCATCATCATGCCCATCGACATGAGGACGGACGCAACCACCATGTCGATCACGATGAAGGGCAGGAAGACGAGGAAGCCGATTTCGAAGGCGCGGCGAAGTTCGCTGATCATGAAGGCGGGCACCAGCACCTGAAGGCCGATTTCCTCGGCCTGTTCGGGCTCGGGCGCATTGGAAAGATCGACGAAGAGCTGCAGATCGGCCTTGCGGACCTGCTTCAGCATGAAAGCCTTGAAGGGCACGCTGGCGCGATCGAAGGCTTCGCCCGTTTCCATCTGCTGGTTCATCAGCGGTTCGACGCCGTCTTCATAGGCGGCGGTGAAGGTCGGCATCATGACGAAGGCGGTGAGGAAGAGCGCAAGGCTGACCAGCACCGCATTCGGCGGCGACTGCTGCATGCCGAGCGCCGTGCGCAGGAGGCCGAGCACCACGATGATGCGGACGAAAGACGTCACCATGATGAGGATCGACGGCGCGAGGCTGAGGATCGTGACGAGCGCGACGATCTGGACGACATGATCGGTGAGGCCGAGCCCGTCCGAAAGGTCGACCTGGATCGTTTCGGCGGCGGCCGGATGCGCGAAGGCGAAGCTCAGCGCCACGAGGCCGAGGACGCTGGCGAGACGCGAGAAGTTGACCACCTTCATGACAGCGATGATTTTCCGGGACATAAATTTTCGGGGGGCGATCACGCGCGGCGCTCCTTGATGAATTCCACGATGCGCTGGAACTGGACGACATGCGACGGCAGCGCCATCTGAGCCGGCGCGGTTGCGCCCGTCTCGGTCTGTTCCGTTTCGACGGGGAGGGGGGCGTCGATACCTGCCTCGATGAGGAGGGGATGTTCACCGCCAGTCAGGATCAGGTGCTCCTTGCCGTCCCGGCGGATCAGCAGAAGACGATGCTTCGCGTCGACAGCCTTCACCTCGACGATACCGAGGCGGCGCTGACCGCCGGTGGCG
Source organism: Parvibaculum sp. (assembly GCA_014359855.1). Classification (GTDB taxonomy): domain Bacteria; phylum Pseudomonadota; class Alphaproteobacteria; order Parvibaculales; family Parvibaculaceae; genus Parvibaculum. The sequence continues at coordinate 161 of JACIYQ010000218.1, read as the reverse complement.
GAGACGCCGGGCACCAGGCCGAGCTTGCGCGCGAGGATCGCGCAGACACCGATCAGCCCAAGGATGAATGCAAGTGCCGCAACGAACCGGAAGATTTCCGAGAAGTCCATATTGGATTTACCCCCCACAGGAAACGGCCAGAGACCGTCCGTCATGGGGAA
>JACIYQ010000217.1 GCA_014359855.1 Parvibaculum sp. | reverse complement strand
GACCGCGACTATGTCCGCATGGACAAGAACCGTTTCGTCCCGCAGGACAAGGGCCGCCTCGTCACCGCCTTCCTCGAAAATTTCTTCTCCCGCTATGTCGAATACGACTTCACGGCGGAACTCGAGGAAAAGCTCGACAAGGTCTCGGCCGGTGAACTCGACTGGAAGGATCTGCTGCGCGAATTCTGGAAGGACTTCACGGTCAATGTCGGCGAGGCGCTTGAACTGCGCATCACCGAGGTGCTCGATCGTCTCAACGAAGTCCTCGCGCCCCATGTCTTCCCCGACAAGGGAGACGATTCCGATCCGCGCCAATGTCCCTCTTGCGACAATGGACGCCTGTCGCTGAAGGTTGGCCGCTTCGGCGCCTTCGTCGGCTGCTCCAACTATCCCGACTGCAAGTTCACGCGCCAGCTCACCGCCGGTGCGGAAGGCGAAGAGGTTGCGGGCGACCGCGTGCTCGGCACCGATCCGGAGACGGGCGCCGAAATTTCGCTGAAGACCGGCCGCTTCGGTCCTTACGTCGAACGCGCCCCGCTCGAACCGGACGACAAGCCGAAGCGCAGCGGCCTGCCCGCGAAAATGTCCGCCGCCGATGTCGATCTCGACACCGCGCTGCGCCTTCTCACGCTCCCGCGCGAAATCGGCATCCATCCCGAAACCGGCAAGAAGATCACGGCCGGCCTCGGCCGCTTCGGTCCCTTCGTCCTCCACGACGGCACCTATGCGAACCTGAAGGACCCGGAAGAGCTTTTCGACATCGGCCTGAACCGCGCCGTCGCCGTGCTTGCCGAAAAGATCGTCCGCGCCGAAGAGCGCGCCGGCAAGGTGCTGAAGGAACTGGGCGAGCACCCCGACACCGGCAAGCCCGTGCAGGTCCGCGAAGGCAAATACGGTCCTTACGTGAAACATGCGAGCACCAACGCAACGCTCCCGAAATCGGCAAAGCCCGAAGACGTGACGCTTGAGCTGGCCCTCGCCCTCGTCGCCGAGAAGGACGAAAAGAGCGGCAAGGGCAAGAAGAAGCCCGCGAAGAAAGCGGTTGCCCCGAAAAACAAGACGAAGGAACCGGCGGCAAAGAAACCCGCCGCGAAGAAAAAGGTGCCGGCGAAGAAAAGCCCGGCAAAGAAAGCCGCCGCGAAAAAGGCCGCACCGAAAAAGCCCGCGGCGAAAGAACCCAAAGCCACTGAAATGGCGGATTGACCTTGGCCGAACGCAAGCCCGCACGGGGGGCGCCGAAAAAGCCCGCAACCGCAAAGAAGAAGTCCGGCGGCGGCGTGCCCACGCGCGAGCAGATCCTCGCCTTCCTTGGCGACAATCCGGGCAAGACGTCGAAGCGCGAGATCGGCCGCGCCTTCGGCGTGAAGGGCGACGATCGCATTCCGCTCAAGCAGCTCCTGAAGGCCATGACGGAAGACGGCCTCATCGCGAGAGACGAAGCGAAAAACCTCCGCCGCACCGACGCGCTCCCGCCCGTCACCGTCATCGAGATCACGCATACCGACACCGACGGCGAGCTGATCGCGCGCCCCGTCACCTGGCCGGGCGAGGAGCCCGCGCCGCTGATCGTCATTGCGCCGGACACCTCGCGGAAAAAGCGCGACTACGACGAGCCGCCCGCCGGCGTCGGCGACCGTGTGCTCGCCCGCATCGAAAAGGTCGAAGACGAGGACGAAGCCTATCCCTACGAAGCGCGCGTCATCCGCCGCGTCGGCAAGGGCGCGGAGCGCGTCCTGGGGCTCTACCGCGCCAACGCGAAAGGTAAAGGGGGCCGCCTCATTCCCGTCGAGAAAAAGGCGCGCATGGAATTCGAGGTCGCGCCCGAGGATGTCGGCGAGGCCGAAGATGGCAATCTCGTCCTCGGCGAAACCATCCCCGGCAAGCGCTACGGCCTTTCCCGCGCGCGCATCCGCGAAGTCTTCGGCGACAGCGAGGACCCGCGCTCGATCAGCCTCATCGCGATCCACACGCATGGCATCCCCGATGCCTTCCCCGACGAGGTCATCGCCGAGGCCGAAGCCGCGAAACATCACGGCCTCAAGGGCCGCACCGATCTGCGCGACATTCCCCTCGTCACCATCGACCCGGTGGATGCGCGCGACCATGACGATGCCGTCTGGGCTGCGCCCGATACCGACCCGAAAAACGAAGGCGGCGTCGTTGCCATCGTCGCCATCGCCGATGTCGCCGCTTACGTCCGCCCGAATTCGCCGATGGACCGCGAGGCCCGCAAGCGCGGCAACTCCACCTACTTTCCCGATCGCGTCGTGCCGATGCTGCCCGAGCGCATCTCCAACGATCTCTGCTCGCTGATCGACGGCGAGGATCGCGCCTGCCTCGCCGTGCGCATGGTCTTCGACCGCAACGGCAACAAGCGCTCCCACGAATTCATCCGTGGACTGATGAGGTCCGCCGCAAGCCTCTCCTACCGCCAGGTCCAGGAAGCGATCGACGGCCGCCCCGACGATATCGCCGGCCCCCTGCTCGATCCTGTCCTGAAGCCGCTATGGGCCGCCTACCGCATCATGGCGAAGGCCCGCGACGAACGCGGCCCCCTCGATCTCGATCTGCCCGAACACAAGATCGACATCGGCGCGGATGGCCGCATTGCGGGCGTCCGCATCGGCGACAAGTTCGAATCGATGAAGCTCATCGAGGAGTTCATGATCCAGGCGAATGTCTGCGCCGCCGAGCAGGCGGAGGCCGTTCGCCGCCAGGTCATCTACCGCATCCACGATGCGCCCTCGCGCGAGAAGCTCGTCGCCCTTGCCGAATTTCTCGCAACGCTCAACCTGAGCTTCACCAAAGGCGAGAACATCCGCCCGGCGAATTTCAATCGCATCCTGAAGCAGGCCGACGGCACCGAACACAGCCGCATCGTCTCCGACGTCGTGCTCCGCAGCCAGGCGCAGGCCATCTACTCGCCGGACAATATCGGCCATTTCGGTCTCAATCTCCGCCGCTATGCACACTTCACCTCGCCCATCCGCCGTTATGCCGACCTCACCGTGCATCGCGCGCTGATCGCGGGCCTCGATTTCGGAAAAGACGGCCAGACGGACAACGAGCTCGCCGAACTTGTCGAAATCGCCGAACACATCTCCACGACCGAGCGCCGTTCGATGCTCGCAGAGCGCGACTCGAAGGACCGCTTCATTGCCGCCTTCCTCGAGGCCCGCATCGGCGCCGAGTTCACGGGCCGCGTCGCGGGCGTGACGCGCTTCGGTCTCTTCGTGAAGCTCGACGAGACCGGCGCGGACGGTTTTGTCCCCGTCTCAACTCTCGGCGGCGACTTCTTCCACCATGACGAGATCATCCATGCCCTGATCGGCGAGCGGACCCGGGTCGCCTATCGCCTCGGCGATGCCGTCCGCGTCCGCCTCGAGGAGGCCGTGCCGGTCACGGGCGGCCTGCGCTTCGAGCTTCTGGAAGGCGGCAGCGAGGCTCCAAAAGGCGCCGGGCGGCGCTCCCGCTCGCCCACCGGCCGAAGCGGCCCGAAACGTGGAAAATCCGGCCCGAAAGCCCCCCATGGCGGTTCCCGCCGCCGCTGATCCGTCCGGAAAGCCCCCCCGCGGCGGCTCCCGCCGCCGCGGATCCGTCCGGAAAACAGAGCGCGCGGCCTGACGCGCGGCAACCTGCCACATTTCGCTCGCGCTCCATTCCGACCATTTTTGTCGGGCATCGCCCTAATGTGAATCCCGAGCGAGCCACGAGTATACCGATGGATATGAGCGACACCCGCCTCTACGAGACGATCGAGACCGCGCCCCGTCCGGCGTTCACCTCGATTCTGCGCGGCTTCGGCGGCCTTTGCCCGTCCTGCGGCCGCGGCCGCATCTTCCACAAGTTCCTCAAGGTATCCGACGCCTGCCCGAATTGCGGCGAGGAGCTCCACCATCATCAGGCGGACGACGCGCCCCCCTATTTCACCATCATGATCGTCGGCCACATCGTCGTGCCGCTTATGCTCTGGCTGGAACTCGACTACCTGCCGCCGCTCTGGGTTCATGCCGTGATCTGGCCGGCGCTCACGCTCCTGCTCTCGCTCTGGTTCCTGCCGCGCATCAAGGGTGCCGTCGTCGGCTGGCAATGGGCGCTGCGCATGCACGGCTTCGACGGCGTAAAACGCGACGACTGACGTCGCGTCATCCACCGCGATTTTCCCTGTGCTGGACTTTGCGGCATGCCAGCGGGCATCCTGTCGCCAACACGCATTCAGGAAACACAGGGACGGAAGCATGAGCGGAAGCGAAGGGGCGGTCTTCGACCCGAAGAAATCGCGCGAACAGGAATATCGCGAAAGCACCGAGGGCCGCGCCGTGCGCCCGCGCGATGCCTCCACGCTCATCATCGTCCGCCGCGACAGCGCGACCCCGCAAGTGCTCATGGGCCAGCGCCACGCGAACCACAAATTCATGCCCAACAAGTTCGTCTTTCCCGGCGGCCGCGTCGACCGCGCCGACAGCCGCGTGAAGCCCGCCGAGGAATTGCGCGATCCCGTCGCCCGCCGCCTCCTCGTGCGCATGCGGGGGCGCCCGTCCGGGCTTCGCGCCCGCGCGCTCGCCATGGCCGCGATCCGCGAAACCTTCGAGGAGACGGGCCTCATCCTCGGCAAGCGCATCGCCGCGCCCCAGACCAGCAAACACCCGGACTGGAACGACTATCTCTCTCAAGGCGTCGCGCCTGCGCTCGGCACGCTCGATTTCGTCGCCCGCGCCATCACGCCGCCCTATCGCACGCGCCGCTTCGACACGCGCTTCTTCATCGCCGATGCCGAAGCGATCGAAGGCGACCCCACGAAGGTCGGCGGCTCCGGCGAGTTGCAGGGCCTGCACTGGCTCACGCTCGACGATGCGCGCGGCCTCGACTTGCCGAACATCACGCGCGTCGTGCTGGACGAACTCGGCGAACGCCTCGCCCTCTCGACCGTTGCGCAGCGCCGCCGCGCCGTCCCCTTCATCCACTTCCGGAATGGCAACGCCATCCGCGACGCCATCGCGGATTGATGCCCGTGACAGCTCCCGCAATGGTGAGGCGCGGCATCCGCCCGCGCGATGCCGCAAGCCTCGTCCTCATCGACACGGTCGAGGACGAACCCCGCATCCTCATGGGCCGCCGTCATTCGCGCATGAAATTCGTGCCCGACGCCTTCGTCTTTCCCGGCGGCAAGCTCGACGCGGGCGACAACGGCGTGCGCGCCGCCGCGGGCTTCGGTCATCTGACCGCGCGCATGATGGAGGGCGCCGCCGCCTCGCGCGCAAAGGCGGAAGCGCTTGCCGCCGCCGCCATCCGCGAAACCTTCGAGGAAACGGGCCTCCTCGTCGCCGCGCCCGGCGATGTCGGCATCGTCGCGGGCGAAGGCTGGGAGCCTTTTCGCGCGCGCGGCCTTGCGCCCCGCCTCGACGTGCTCGATTTCGTTGCCCGCGCGATCACGCCGGCCTCCAGCCCCATCCGCTTCCACGCGCGCTTCTTCGCCGCCCCGGCGGAAGTCGCAGCAGGCGAGGTGAAGGGCAGCGGCGAACTCGAAGACCTCGGCTGGTATCCGATTTCGCAGGCGCTGAAGCTCCCCGTGATCGACGTGACCGAATTCGTCCTCCACGAAATCGCCCGCCGCCACCAAGGCGAAACCCGCTCGCGCATCCCCCTCTATAGCTACCGCAACGACAAGCCGGTCGTCCGGGCCTGAGATTGCCTCTCTTCGTCATTGCGAGCGAAGCGAAGCAATCCATCTTGCGGTAGCGCGCAGCACATGCCGCTCTGGATCGCCACGGCCGCTTGCAGCGGCCTCGCGATGACGGCTTTGAGTGCAGGACGCAGCGGCCAAAAAACCGTCCCCCTACCCAAACCCGCCAAAACACGCTATCGCCTGACAGGCACCAGGTAACAGCAACCCACCCTCCCCTCGGGGAGGGTCGAAAAATCCTTCGGGATTTTTCGGGGCGGGGGCGCCGAAACGCGCCGGATCGAGAAGTAACGATGCAAGAAAAAAGCCTCACCATGCTGGCGGACGCGCCGCTGACCGGAGCCGAGCGCCAACGCAGCCTCGTCGGCGTCATCGCCTGCATCTCGGTTGTCGGCATGGGCCTCGGCGTCTCGATCCCGCTGCTCGCCCTGCTGATGGAGCGCAGCGGCGTTTCCGCTACGCTGATCGGCCTCAACACGGCAATGCCCGCGCTCGCCACCTTCGTGCTCACGCCGTTTATTCCGGCGCTTCTCCGTCGCATTCCGGCGATCCCCTTTCTCCTTTCCTGCATCGCCATCTCCGCCATCGCGATGCCCGCCTACTACCTCTTCCCCAATGTCTGGATCTGGTTTCCGATCCGCTTCGTCAACGGCATCGCCTTCACCGGCCTCTTTGTCGTCAGCGAGTTCTGGATCAACACGCTGGCCGACGAGAAAAGCCGCGGCCGCCTCATCGGCATATACGGCACCGTGCTGTCCTGCGGCTTCGCCTCCGGCCCCGTCCTCCTCTTCCTCGTCGGCACGGAGGGTGCCGCGCCCTTCGCCGTCATCGCGCTTCTGATCGCAATGGCCGCCCTTCCGCTGCTTCTCTTCGGCCGCGGCCTCGCGCCCCGCGTCACCGAGCGCCCGACCAGAAGCTTCGCGAGCTTCTTCATCGCCGCGCCCGCCGCCACGCTGGCGGGCCTCGTCTACGGCGCCACGGAGACCAACATCTTCAACATGCTGCCGGTCTATGGCGTGCGCATCGGGATGACCGAACAGACCGCCGCCTTCGTCCTCTCGATCTTCGCGGCGGGTAACATTCTCTGCCAGGTGCCAATCGGCCTCTGGGCCGACCGCACCGACCGCCGCTTCGTCCTCCTCGTCTGCGCGACGGTGGGCTTCCTCGGCGTCCTCGCCATTCCTTTCGTCGTCCATTCGATCTGGCTCTTCGCGCCTACGCTCTTCCTCTTCGGAGGCGTCGTGGTCGGGCTCTACACGGTCGGCCTCACCCTGCTCGGAGAGCGCTTCCGGGGCGCCGACCTTGCCTCCGCCAATGCCGCCTTCGTGATGATGTATTCGATCGGCGCCCTCATCGGCCCGCCGCTCGCGGGCGGCGCCATGGACCTCTGGGACCCCCACGGCCTCATCATCGCCATGTCGGGCCTCTGCGGCCTCTATGTCGCGGTGGCGGGCTGGCGCTATTTCACCGCCCCGCGCCCGGCCCCCTCCCCCTGAGTAAAGCGGCCTTTTGCCCCTGTTTCAGCGCGCCGCTTGACTTCCGCCGCGCCGTGAGTAGCCTGCGCGCAACTCCGCACATCCCCGGCTTCGGGCTGGATTGCGTAACGATGACCTCGTGGGCGGCTCGCCTGCGCAACTCAAGGATTTCGCGACATGGCGAAGCCAGCTTCCATCAAGATCAAGCTCGAGAGCACGGCGGGCACCGGCTACTTCTACGTCACCAAGAAGAACAGCCGCACGATGACCGAAAAGATGGTCATCAAGAAATACGACCCGATCGCGCGCAAGCACGTCGAGTTCAAGGAAACCAAGATCAAATAAGGTGAGGGCAGGCCCCGCGCCTGTTTTCCCGAACGAACCGCATAAAAAAGAGCCGGTCCCGCAAGGGCCGGCTCTTCTCTATGAAAGGTGGCCGGCCGGGAATTCGCGGCTTATCAGAGGAGGCCACTCCACAACCACGCGCCCGGCCGGCCGTGCCTCGCGGACTCAGGAGATGCGGCGGACCTGAGCGCCCCACGAGGACAC
>JACIYQ010000216.1 GCA_014359855.1 Parvibaculum sp. | reverse complement strand
TCCACGAAGCCCGCCTTTCCCAATTCATGCGCGACCTTTGTCAGATGGTTGCGTGAAATGGCGAATGCATCCGAAACCTCGGCGATGGTGACGCGCTTTTCCGGCGCGAGCGCGAGGTGCATGAGAAGGCGAAGCGCGTAGTCCGTGTGGAGCGTCAAACGCATGGCGGTTCCTTGAGGGCCTTGATCGGGGCAGGCGAAATGCCGCATGGCCGGAGGGGCGTCGGATATTGCCTTTAGGCGGGCGGTGTCTGACGATAATATGTATTTGAGATACATGTTAATGGAGGCGGCAAAGTTGGACAATTCGGGAAACTACGAGGGGCGCCCGGACGCGGCGGGAGGCGCGACGAATGAAGCCGAGATCGAGCGGCTGGTGCGGACCTTCTATGCGCGCATTCGCGAGGACGAGGTGCTGGGGCCGATCTTCGACAAGGCGATCGGCGAGGACTGGGAGCCGCATCTTCTGAAGATGTGCGATTTCTGGTCGAGCGTGATGCTGACGACGGGCCGCTACAAGGGGCAGCCGATGCGCGCGCATCTGAAGCTCAAGACCGTGAGGCCCAAACATTTCGACCGCTGGCTCGTGCTCTTCCGCGCGACGGCGGAGGAAGTCTGCGCGCCGGAGACGGCGGAGCGCTTCGTCGAAAAGGCGGTGCGGATCGCGGAGAGCCTGCAACTCGGGATGTTCTTCCGGCCGCAGGTGCACGACACGGAGCGCAAGGGGGGGTGCGGTTGACCATTCACAGGGTGCCTCCCCCCGCCCCGTAATTTGCTTCGCTGCCGCTGCGCAAATTCCGACCCGCCCCCAGGGGCGGGCGGGTGGATGGTGCTCCGGACGTGCGGCGAGAGTCCGCATGAAAACGTCCAGAAATCCGTTACACTAAGTCATCGTATAGCGGATCGGGGTTGCGGTGACATCAGCGGTGGAGCGGCCGGGCGAGAAACAGATCGGGCGCGCCTGGCATGCGATGGAGGCAAGCGAGGCGCGGGACGCGTTCGGCACGCCGGCGGGCGGGCTTGCCGAGGATGAGGCGGAACGCCGCCTCGCCGCTCATGGACCGAACCGGCTGCCGAAAGGCAAGCAGCGCGGGCCGCTCGTCCGGCTTCTTCTCCAGTTTCACAATCTTCTCATCTATGTGCTGATCGGGGCGGGCGTTCTCGCGGCGGCCATCGGACATGGCACGGATGCCATCGTGATCGGGCTCGTGGTGATCGCGAATGCGGTGATCGGCTTCGTGCAGGAGGGCCGCGCGGAAAGAGCGCTCGATGCGATCCGCGCCATGATCGATCCGCATGCCTCGGTGATGCGCGGCGGAAGGCGGCTGACTATCGCCGCGGAGCGTGTGGTGCCGGGCGACCTCGTCATGCTCGAGGCGGGAGACCGCGTGCCCGCCGACATCCGCCTCGTCAAGTCGAGCAATCTCAAGATCGACGAAGCGGCACTGACGGGCGAATCCGTACCGGTGGACAAGATGACGGGGCCGGTGAACGCGGATGCCTCGCTCGGCGACCGCGCGGGCATGGCCTATTCGGGCACCTTTATCGCGGCAGGGCAGGGTATGGGTGTTGCCGTGGCGACGGGCGCGGCGACGGAGCTCGGGCGCATCAGCGGCATGATCGGCGCGGTGGAAAAACTCACCACGCCGCTGGTGCGGCAGATGGACGGTTTCGCGCGGCAGGTGACGGTTGCCGTGCTCGGCGTATCGGGCTTCGTCTTCGCCTATGCGGCGTTCGTTGCGGGTTATGAGGCGGGCGAAGCTTTCATGATCGTCGTGGGGATCGCGGTCTCCGCCATTCCCGAGGGACTGCCCGCCGTGATGACCATCACGCTGGCCGTCGGCGTGCAGCGCATGGCGAGCCGCAATGCGATCATCCGGCGGCTGCCCGCCGTGGAGACGCTGGGCGCGGTCTCCATCATCTGTTCCGACAAGACGGGTACGCTGACGAAAAACGAGATGACGGTGAGCGCGGCGGTGACGGCGGCCGAGCAGTTCGAGGTGGAGGGATCGGGCTACGAACCTGAGGGACGTTTTCTCATCTCGGGCGAGGCGATCGACATCGCCGCCTATCCTGTGCTCGAGGAATTGTCGCTCGCGGGCGTGCTCTGCAACGACGCGCATCTGCGGCAGGTGGACGGCAAATGGCTGACCGACGGCGACCCGATGGAGGGGGCGCTGCTCTCCTTCGCCATGAAGGCCGGGCACGACGTGGCGACGGCGAGGGCACGGTTCACGAGGCTCGACGACATTCCCTTCGATGCGCGGCACCGCTACATGGCGACGCTCAATGCGCGGGACGGGCATGCACCCGTTCTCTATGTGAAGGGGGCGCCCGAGCGCGTGATCGCGATGTGCGAGCGGGCGGCGGCGCCGGGGGGAACATGCGATCTCGATGCGGGCCGCTGGCTCCGGCAGGTGGACGCGCTGGCGGCGGAGGGGCAAAGGGTGATCGCGCTGGCGCGGCGCGTTATGCCGGAAGGGACGGAGACGGCCTCGCAGGCCAATGCCGAGACGGGGCTCACCATGCTCGGGCTGGTGGCGCTGATCGATCCGCCGCGGCCGGAAGCGGTGAACGCCATCGCGGAATGCCGGGCGGCGGGGATTGCCGTGAAGATGATCACGGGCGACCACGCCGTGACGGCGCGCGCGATCGCGCGGCAACTGGGCTTGTCCGACGAGGCGCGGACGGTGACAGGGCAAGACCTCGATGCGATGGACGATGCGCGCTTTGCGCAAGAAGCGCAGGCGGCGAGTGTGTTCGCGCGGACGAGCCCCGAACACAAGCTGCGGCTTGTCGAAGCGTTGCAGGCGGACGGCTCCGTGATCGCGATGACGGGCGACGGGGTGAACGACGCGCCGGCGCTGAAGCGCGCGGATGTCGGTGTCGCCATGGGCCGAAAGGGCACGGAAGCGGCGAAGGAGGCGAGCGAGATGGTGCTCGCCGACGACAATTTCGCTTCCATCGTCGCGGCGGTGCGCGAGGGACGGACGGTCTACGACAATCTGACCAAGATGATCGCGCTCGAGCTGCCGACGAATGGCGGCGAGGCCCTCACGATCATCATGGCCATCCTGTTCGGGCTGACGCTGCCGGTGACGCCCGTGCAGATTCTCTGGATCAACATGGTGACGACGGTGGCCCTGAGCGTCACGCTCGCCTTCGAGCCGACGGAACCCGGCGCAATGTTGCGGCCGCCGCAGCCCGTGGGACAGAAGCTCCTGTCCGGACGGCTGCTCTGGCGCATCCTTTTCGTGTCGGTGCTGATGGTCGCTGGCGCCTTCGGCACCTATGCCACGATGATCGAACGCGGGCTGCCGGTGGAAACCGCGAGGACGATGGTGGTGAATGCGCTGGTCGTCATGGAAATCTTCTATCTGTTCAGCGTGCGCTACGTGCATGGCACGTCGCTGACATGGGAAGGCGTGCTCGGTACGCGCGCGGTTCTCCTCGGCGTTGCCCTGGTGGTCATTGCACAGTTCGCGTTCACCTATCTGCCGCTCCTGCAACGCGTGTTCGACAGCCGGCCGGTCGCGGCGGAGGACGGGCTTCTCATTATCGGCGTGGGCGTTGCGCTTCTCGTCGTGGTCGAGATCGAAAAGCGCGTGGCGCGACGCATGGGGTTCACGGGATAAGGCGGGCGTGGCCGGTCCGCAAGGCCGCGGCGGCGGTGCGATAGCTCCCGAGAAGTTCCGGGTACGGAAAATCTACTTTATCGAACCGGAAGACCGGAGGGCGTCGATTTCGGCATCCGTGAAACCGGCGGCCCGCAGCGTTTCGAGCGTGTGCTGGCCGAGCGCGGGGGAGGCCGATTTCGGCGTGTCGTCATAGCCCGGGAAGCGGACGGGCGAAGCGGGGGCGAGATAGGTGCCGCTGCCGTCTTCCTCCGGCACCTTGACGTAGGCACCCGCCGCATGGGCCTGGGGATCGGCGAAGACGTCGGCGGGACGCATGAGCGGCGCCCAGATGATGTCTTCCGCATCGAGTTTCGCGCGCCAGTAGCCGACATCGTGTTCGGCGAAGGCGGCATCGAGAATGCCGACGAGTTCGGCGGCGTTGGCGCGACGCTTCTTCGGATTGTCGAAGCGTTCGTCGGTCTCGAGTTCGGGCCTGCCGATGGCGCGGCAGACGGCCGTCCAGTCGACCGTACCCTGGCGCGGCACGATGACGATCCAGGTGTCCTTTGTCTGGAAGAAGTTGCTGATCGGCATGAGGGCTTCGTGGCGCGACTTGGTGGAGCCGAGCTTGCCGTAGCGAAGCTGGACGGCGGTGTCCGAACCGGCGGCGTAGATGCCGGTGCGCAGCAGCGAGGCCTCGACGAGGCGGCCCGTGCCCGTCTTCTGGCGTTCGACCAGCGCGGCGAGAATGCCGCCGACCGTCGCCATGCTGGTCGTGTGGTCGCCGATGCCGGTGCGCAGCGTGACGGGTTCCTTGCCCTTGACGGTCTGCAGCCAGCCGACGCCGGAGCGCGCATAGAAGGCGGCAATGTCGAAGCCGGGGCGGTCGCGGTCCGGGCCTTCGAGGCCGTAGCCGGTGACGCTCGCATAGACGAGGCGGGGGTTCACCTTTTTCAGGCTCTCGTAGTCGAGGCCCGCCCGCTCCAGCCCGCCGGGACGGACATTGGTGATGAAGACATCGGCGTCCTTCACGAGGCGCTTCACCGCCTCGACGCCTTCGGGCTTCGAGGTGTCGATGGCGAGGCCTTTTTTCCCGCGATTGTCGAGGTCGAAGATGGGGGAGCCCTTGAGGTGCCCGGCGCCGACATTGCGCATGGTGTAGCGCATGGGGCAGCCGGAGAGCGGCTCGATCTTCACGACGTCCGCACCCCAGTCCGCGAGAATGCCGCCCGCGCCGGGGGCCGCGATATAGGTGGCCATTTCGATGACCTTGATGCCCTCAAGCATGATGTCCGGTCCCCGTTAGCGATTTTCTGGTTGGCGCGGATCATCCATGAAAAGGCGGGGGAGTCAAAATTTCGGAAATCCGCCGGGCTTCCGCGCACAGATGCGTCCGAGACGGGAATCCCTTAACGCGCGTGTGCGCCAGGGTAAATCTTCATTAAGCGCTTTTGCCCTAGGCTTTGACCGGTGCGCAACGATCCGGTTGGCGCGAAACCGGGAAGGCCTGGGGTCCAGATGAACGCGGAAAAGCTGACGATCGCCGATGTCGAGCGGCTCCTTTCGGACCCGTCCGAGGACGCGCGCGCGGCTGTCGCTGCGAAAGTCGCCCGTCAGTTTTCGGAGGTTGAACTCGTGCCGCGCGAGCGCGAACTCGCGCGCGCCATTCTCGGCTATCTGGTCCATGACGTAGCGGTATCCGTGCGCGAGGCGCTGGCGCGCTGCCTGGACGATAATGCGGCGGCCCCGCGCGACATCATCCTGCAACTCGCGCGCGATATCGACCGGGTGGCGTTGCCCGTTCTCGAGCGTTCGCCCGTGCTGACAGACGAGGACCTGGTGGGGCTCGTTTATTACGGTTCGCCGGCGAAGCAATGCGCCATTGCGGGGCGGTCGGGCGTCGCGGCGCCGGTCTCGGAAGCGATTGCCCATCGCGGCGACCGCACGGCCGTGCTGAGGCTCGTGCACAATGCAGGTGCGATCATCAACGAGGCGGCAGCGACGATGCTGGTGAAACGCTACGCCGACGATGCCGATGTTTCGGTGCCGCTGGTGCAGCGGGGCGAAATGCCCGCGCTCCTCGTCGAGCGGCTGATCGCGATGGTGTCCGAGCAGCTTCGCGAATACCTCGTTGCGCAGCACGAAATGGATCATCGCGTGGCGGCGACGCTGGAGGGGCAGACGCGCGAACGGACGACGGCGGACGCCATCTCCCGCATGAGCAACGACGACATGCGCGCGCTGGTGGCGCAGCTCTCGGAAAACGGCCGCCTGACGGCGACGCTGATCCTGCGCGCGGCCTGCGCGGGCGAAATGCGCTTCGTGGAGGCCGCCTTCGCAAATCTCACCGACGTACCGGACGAGCGGATCTGGCGGCTCATCCACGATGTGGGGGCGCTCGGCTTCCGCGCCGTCTATGCGCGGGCGGGGATGCCGGAGGCGCTCTATCCGGCCTTTCGCCGGGTGCTCGACACCTATCACGCGGTCAGAAGCTCGGACGGCACGCTCGATCTCGATCTTTTCCGTTTCCACGTGCTCGAAGGGCTGCGCGAGACCTTCGAGGAGATCGAAGCGCCGGATCTCGACGCGATGATCGACAGGCTTGCGCGGCTTGCTTCCCCGGTGCCCGGACAGCGGCGCCAGAACGTGGCTTAATTTTCCCTCAAGCGCCGGGCGGGCTGTCGGCCTTGCCGTTTTTCGCGAGCGAAAAACGGTTGCCGCTGCAGCGGACGCCTTAGCCTGAAGCACGTTCCCCCTTCGTCGAAAATGCACTAGCTTGCGGCCTCTTGAAGATATGAGAGGACCGCGCCATGACCCATCATCAGGGAGCCTTCATCTGCGACGCCGTTCGGACGCCCATCGGGCGGTATGGCGGGGTGCTGGCGGGCGTGCGCGCGGACGATCTGGGCGCCGTGCCGCTGATGGCGCTGATGGAACGCAACCCGGATGTGAACTGGGAACGGGTGGACGATGTGATCTTCGGCTGCGCGAACCAGGCGGGCGAGGACAACCGCAACGTCGCGCGCAT
>JACIYQ010000215.1 GCA_014359855.1 Parvibaculum sp. | reverse complement strand
AATTCGGAGCCGATCAGGACATCCGGGTGATCCAGTAAACCCGATTTCGCGGTTCCGAGTCCCGAGTGCTGGCGAACAGGCGTTTCGCTCGCAAAATCAAAAGCTTGAACCAGCCCCGAAAAATTTAAACCGGACAGCAGTGGAATAAATCGCGCCATGACGATTCTGGGTTGGAAAAATTCATCGTTCTTGCAACCGGCTCCACTTGACCGGACACCAGTGGGTCAAGCCCGGGCATGACATTCTGTTTGAAGAGGGGGGCAACCGCACCTGCTCTGCGTCTCTGCGCCTCTGCGTGGAAAAACCTTCCCATGCTATCCTCCGCGCAAAAAGGAACTCCCATGCGCATCGGCATAGACCTCGGCGGCACCAAGATCGAAGCCATCGCCCTCGACGCTGAAGGTCGCGAGCGCGCGCGCAAGCGCATTCCCTCGCCGCGCAGCTATGACGCCGCCATCGCCGCCATCCGCGATCTCGTCGCCGCCCTCGAAGCCGAAACCGGAGAACAAGGCACAATCGGCATCGGCATGCCCGGCGCCGTCTCCCCCGCCACCGGCCTCGTGAAAAACGCGAACAACACCTGGCTCATCGGCCATCCCTTCGGGCGCGATCTCGAAGCCGCCCTCGGCCGCGCGGTTCGCCTCGCCAACGACGCCGACTGCTTCGCGCTATCCGAGGCGACGGACGGCGCGGCGGCAGGCGCCAAAACCGTCTTCGGCGTCATCCTCGGCACGGGCGTCGGCGGCGGCATCGTCGTCAACGGCGCGCTCTTGTCGGGGCCGAACGCCATTGCCGGCGAATGGGGCCACAATCCCCTCCCCTGGGCGCTCCCCGATGAATATCCGGGTACGGACTGTTACTGCGGCAAGAAAGGCTGCATCGAAACATGGGTATCCGGCCCCGCCTTCGCGCGCCTCTATGCGGAGGAAAACGCCGAAGCCCTCTCGCCCGAAGCGATCGCCGCCGCGGCGGAAGCAGGCAGCCGCCCCGCCCGCCTCGCGCTCCGCCGCTATGCCGACCGCCTCGCCCGCGCGCTCGCCCACGTGATCGACATTCTGGACCCGCACGCCATCGTCCTCGGCGGCGGCATGTTGAACATCGCCGCGCTCTACGACGAGGTGCCGTCGCGCTGGGGGTCTTACGTCTTTTCCGACACCGTCGCGACGCCCCTCCTTCGCCACAAACACGGCGATGCGAGCGGCGTCCGCGGCGCCGCCTGGCTGTGGCCGGCGAAAGACTGAGGCAAAGCCCTCGCCAAAACAAAAATGTCATCCCGGGATTTATTCCCAATCCACCCCACAGCAAAGCCAGAGGCCAATGGATCCCGGCAACAAGTGCACTGCTGTCCGGTTTAGATTTCTGGACTGGCTGCACGGTGTTGATTCTATTTGTGTTCAGACGTTTGCGCGTCTCCTGGACACAAAATCGGAGCCAACACCGTGCGGCATCACAATAGCGTTTTCCACGATCTCTTGAAGCATGTTCCGTGGGCTGTTTTCGACCGGCTGGTGGCGGAGCACGGGGCCGACAAGCATGTTCGCCGTCTTTCGACCCGGAGCCAGTTCATCGCACTGCTTTACGGCCAGCTTTCCGGTGCGGCGAGCCTGCGGGAGATCGCCGGCGGCCTGGAGAGCCATGCGGCGCGGCTCTATCATGTGGGGCGAAGCCGGCCTCGCGCTCGACGCTTGCCGATACCAACGCCCGGCGTTCCTCGGCGGTGTTCGGCGAGCTGTTCGCGACCATGGTCGCCGGCGCGCAACGGGGTTTGCGCCGTGCCGTCGACGAGGCTGTCTATCTCATCGACTCGACCGGCGTCCGCCTGAGCGGCCAGGGGAGCGGCTGGGCGCGCTTCTCGGCCAGGGCCTGCGGTGCCAAGGTCCATGTCATCTATGACGCAGGCGCCGAGCGGCCGATCTATGCGGCGGTGACGGCAGCCAAAGTCAACGACGTCACCGCCGCAAAGGCCATGCCCGTCGAGGTGTATGGACCGGAGACAAGGGTTACAGGTGTTCGGAGACATGGGTGACAGTTTTCGACGAGCCATAGCGCCGCCAAAGGTCATCAGGTGTGGGGAAGTCGGCAACGCGCGTTTCCGTCCCCTTGAAATAGTCGATCTCGATGATCTCGGCGCCGTTGGTGGCGTAGGCGTATTTGAGGTCGAGGATTTCCGCATAATCGCGGGCCTGCTGCACGGCATCGGTCGCTGATTTGTAGCTGGCCTTGGCCTCGACCACGGCGAGCGGAAAATCCCGCGTAAAGCGCAGCAGGTAATCAACCCGCTTGGGTGGCTTGCGGACAAAACCCTTGCCCACGGGAATGACGCGGCCATCCGTGATGGTGCGCTGCTCGGCGATGGAATGAGGGTCGCTATCCCAACCGGCGGATTGCAGCTTGGGCACGACGAATTTTCGGCACGTGTCGGCTTCGTTCGTCATGCGCCCCCGCTGCCCCCCTGCTGTTCCTCAACCTTACGCTTTATCCAGTTTGCGATTTCCTGCCGCTGGAATCGCCACGATCCGCCGACCTTGAAGCCAGGAATCTTGCCTGCCGAGGCGAGCTTGTAGGCGGTCTTCTCATTGATCTTGAGAAGTTCCGCCACCTCCCGGATCGTCAGGATTTCGTCGGTCATGCGCCTGCCGTGACTCGTGGTTGGAGAAGTATATAGAAGATCGGAGAAAATCAGGGAAGATAATGGTGACGTCCATCCTTGCGGTGGGCAGCGGGGACCGGAGCTGCCGCAGCATCATATTGAAAAACCCGCCCTGAAAGCGGATTTTTAAGGATGATCCGATCATAGAGTCATATTGAAGATTCCGCGCTAAGGGCGGATAATGACATATGATTCGAGTCGAACGATCAGCCTTGGCCTCCTACGCTTCCGGCCTGCTTGCTGCGGGCCGGGGAGTCTTTTCTGCGGATGAGGCGCAGAAGGAGATCGGCATCAGTCGGGGCGCATTCCTCGACGCCGCCGAGCGATTACAGCGGCGCGGCCAACTCATCCGGCCCCGGCGCGGCTTCTACGTGGTCGTACCGCCACAGCACGCCACGACGGGAGCGCCGCCGCCTGAGTGGTACATCGACGCCCTGATGCGCCACGAAAAACGGCCCTACTATGTGGGGCTGCTGGCCGCGGCGACGGCTCACGGCGCTTCCCATCAGGCCGTCATGGAATTTCAGGTCGTCACGGACAAGCTCCTGCCCGACATCGAGGCCGGACGGACGCGGATCGTCTTTTCCTACCGCAAGGACATGGCGGCGGTGGCGGCGGGGATCGAGGATCGCAAGACGCAATCGGGCTATATGAAGCTGTCCTCGCCGGAACTCACGGCGCTCGATCTGGTGCGCTACCCGCAATCCGGCGCGGGCCTGGACAACATCGCGACGGTGCTCTCCGAGCTTGCCGAACGGCTGCAACCGGAAAAGCTCGCCTCCCTGTCGGGTGCCTTCGAGAAAGCGGTGGTGCAACGCCTTGGGCATCTGCTCGGAAGGCTGGGGCATCCGCAGATAGCGGACGCGATGTTCGCGGCGCTCTCGGCGCGCGGGCCGCTGCCGTGGGTCGAACTCGATCCCAAACAGGCTGGCGATCCCGATTTGTCGCCGCCGCCGTCCGAACGCGATGACCACTGGCGCGTGATTGTTCGCCGACCGCCGGAGATCGACGAATGATCCCGCAGGACTACATCACCGCCTGGAGCCGCGTCGCGCCGTGGGCAAGCCAGCGGCAGGTCGAGCAAGACCTCATCATCAGCCGCGCGCTTGTCACCATCTTCTCCGATCCGTTCCTGCGCGGCGAACTGCGCTTCCGTGGCGGCACGGCGCTCAACAAGCTGCATTTCCCGGCGCCGCTGCGGTATTCGGAAGATATAGACCTCGTGCGGACGACCGCCGGCCCGATTGGGCCAGTCCTCGACGGTGTTCGCACCGTACTGGAACCGTGGCTTGGCAAGGCAAAGTCCGGTCCAAGCCCCGTCGCTCCCAAACTCCGCTTTCGCGTCGATGCGGAAGGCGAGCCCGCCGATGCGCGCATCAACCTCAAGGTCGAAATCAACACGCGCGAGCGGGAAGCCTACGATCCCCCCATCGAGATTCCGTTCGGCATCGAAAACCCGTGGTTCACCGGCGAGGCGGCGATTCCGACCTTCTCGCGGGAGGAAATGCTGGCGACCAAGCTGCGGGCGTTGCTTCAGCGTAACAAGGGCCGCGATCTGTTCGACCTCGATCACGCGCTCACCGTGTTCGAGGGGTTGAACACGACCCGGATCATCGAATGTTTCCGGCTCTATCTTGAAAAGTCGGAGGTGACGATTTCCAGGGCCGAGGCGCAGCAGCGCATGTTCCAGAAACTCGCCAATCCAACCTTCTTCACCGACATGCGCCCGCTGCTTCAGACAGATCGCGCCAAGGCGCTAAACGACGAGACGCTCAAGGCCACCTTCGTCAAAGTGATGAACGAACTAATCGACCTGATACCCGGTGACGAATGGGCGAAAGCCGGGGAAATGCGGGAACGGTTTGGAGTCTAGCCGTCCTCGAACGCTTGCTT
Organism: Parvibaculum sp.; assembly: GCA_014359855.1. Taxonomy (GTDB): domain Bacteria; phylum Pseudomonadota; class Alphaproteobacteria; order Parvibaculales; family Parvibaculaceae; genus Parvibaculum. Next base: position 28,959 of record JACIYQ010000215.1, on the reverse strand, counting down.
TCCCTTCCTGCGCCGACACCATAGTTCAGCGATATAACGAAGAACAAAAAGGGCGGTGTTTGAATGGACTTAGGGTATGGATTTCCAGAATGGACCGAACTCGGTCAAGACAGTGGCCTCGACCCGCTCGGCATGCAGCGGCCAATAGAAGTCATCTATCAGTCAATTGTGCCGGGGATCAGCACGATCACGCTGCGCTATCGCTATTACTCGTTCTTTCCCTTCATACTGAGACACTACGAAGAAAAGATCAGACATTCTGATCCCAATGAGTTTCGAAAGTTTCAGCGCCGATGCGAGGCGCTTTTCGCGCTTATCTGCACATACGGCGAAAGCGAATTGGGCATTACGGGGTCCGACTGGGCCAACCGAACGCTGAGCGACGCGCGCGCCCAATCCAGTGAAGCGGCAATCATAGATTTCAGCGTCGGTGCCGATCCCAATACCGATGAGAGTCTGCGCTATCTGCGAAACAAGGGCGGCGCGTTCGGCGCGATTTACGCAACGCAAATGTCGGAAATGGGACTGATTCATTTCCCCGGTGCGGGCCATCCAAACCCCAATCCTGTGTGTTCCGATGTTGCCTTGAAGTTGGCGGACGCTTTTTCGCGGGAGCTTGGCGCAACAGCGGATGAGTTCTTTGAAGTGGTGGCAGCCGGGAAAATCGCTCTGCCATCCCTGAAATCGTTCGAGGCCATGAAGCCGAACCAGCTCAAACAAGACAGCGATGAGCATATTTTGCTGACAGAGATTCTGTTGGGGAAGAGCGACACGCGCAGCGAGACGGATAGGATGCGGCGCAGCACGCTTCAAATGCTCCTCGATGTAGTCGCGACCTCGCGCTCGATCCCGCGCGCCGAGCAGGTGAAATGGCATTGGTTTGAGAACGTGCCGAATTTGCAGGGCGGCAACGCCCGCGAGGTTCCGCATCTCTGGTTTCTGTATCAAGCCTGCGATCTTGTGCGTCTTGCCTATGAGGCGATCCTGTCAGCCGCGCTGACCTTGTTAGAAACAGCGCCACGACGCCGGATGACTCTTGCCGACCTCACAGACGGACTGATCGGCTTCGCTGAAATTGCGGGCGATCAAACGTGGGAGGATTTTTCGTTTGGCCTTGCCGATGAAGCAACGGCGGCGCGCGAACATGCTCAGGCCATGCTGTCCGCGATGGAGGAAGGTGAAACGGCAGAACAGGTGCGCCTCGCCGTATCACTAATCGCGATCCTCTATGACAGGTCATCGGCGGCCACGAATTTGATCGAGGAGGCGCTAAGCGGCGCGGATTATTTTCAGTCGCTACGGACGGAAGTGCAATTTCTCGATCGCGCTCGTGCAGTTTCGGCGAGCCGCGTGATCGCGGATTTGATCCGCGAGCGGATTCTAAAGCGCCATATGTGGGTCGCGTCCCGCAAATTCCGAAACCAGAAGGCATACACCTTCCACATGGAGCCGGAAGAAGGGCAGCTACGTTACCGCAGCCACTTTCGGGTTTCGCCAAGCAGCCCGCGGCTGGATCAGGCGCTCCGGTATTTGCGCGACATCAGCCTCATTGATGAGAACGGAATCACGGAACGCGGCCGCGCGGAGATGGCGACCGCATGAAGTATTTTGAAGCGTTTGGCGAAGGCGGATTCCATTCGGCGTTCATGACGACCTATGCGTTCGGATCGCTCGCCTTTGAGGATATACCGTTTCCGAAGCTCCGAGGTGCCGGATGTCGCAACATCACCGTCCTCGCCGATAGGGGGATGCTCAATCAGGCTTTTTCGGAGTTTGGACCGCCGCGCTTTGCCGGAACCAGCTACCATCTCATCAAGGCCGACGCGCCGGGCGCTTTCCATCCCAAAATTACGATGTTGATCGGCGAGACCAAAGGTCGGTTGACCGTAGGTTCGGCAAACCTGACCGCTCTCGGCCTTGGCGGTAACAAGGAGCAGATCGCCAGCATCTCATATTCGCCGGAGACGCAGGAGAACGCGAAGTTTTTCAAAAGCGCGCTTGGATATTTTCGGCGCTATGTGCCGCTGGACGATCAATGGTTTCCGATCAGCCTGCAACGGGCGCTGCGATTCGCTTCATGGTTGCGTGATGATAATTTCGATCACACGTTCGATAGAGCGGGAACGGCAGAACTCAATCTCTTGTTCGACCGCCCGGAGATCAATTGCCTCGATCAGATCATCGCATCCATAGGCGATGATCCGATTGAACGGCTTGTCATCGTGTCGCCCTATTGGGACGTGCGGCTTGAAGGATTGGCACGGCTCCGCGCGGCGCTCGAAAATCCCATCACTGATATTCTGATCGAGAGCGATGCAAACGGTTTCCCCTCAGCTGCGCTGTCGGGACTTTCAGATACGTCTTTGTTCGATGTCAGCGCGCACGCGGAGAGCCGATTCCTTCATGCAAAGCTCATCGTCGTCCACGGTGAACGCTGGGACCATGTGATTTCCGGCAGCATGAATTGCACGTTCCCGGCCTTGATGGGACCGGCAGCCCACGGAAATGCGGAAGCAGGAATCTACAAGCGCGTTCCGCGCGGTGCAGCCTTGGAAGCATTGGGACTGGCGGATTATAAAGATGCCCGCATTGAGGGCGATCAACTCGCGGAGCTTCAGCAATCATTCGAGGAGGCCAAGGAGGCGGAGCCTTCGATAGATGGCGGCACCTTGATATTGCAGGCGGGGAAATTGTCATGGACCACCCCGGCAGCGTCGTCGGCGGCCCCGGCGACGATCCAACTCTATGACCGCGATGGATTAGCTTTGGCGGAGATGGAATCGAACGGCAGTTCGGCGAGCTACGTGGTTTCGCCCGACGCCCAGCGTCCCAAATATGGCATCGTGGCATTCGCGGACGGCGCGATGTCGGCCCCGGTCCAAATCGTCGACCTTGATTATCTCGCCGTGACAACCTTGCCTGCGCAACGCGGGCGCAAGCGGCGGCTGATGGATACGCTCGTGGAATCCATCCACGAAGATTTGGTTCTGATCGAAACGCTCAATCAGCTCGAAGCGTTGGAGGAAGAAGATCGCGCAAGCCAGCCCGACCAAACGCCGCGAGCCAAGTCGCAAGCCCCCGATGCTGCGCCGCCGACATATGAAGTCCTTTCATACGATGATTTTATCCGTGCGCGCACCCATGCGAACGCGCAAGGCAAATCGTTCGGGCTATATCTGAATAGTCGCCACGATAGCGCGGCCAGTTTGATGAGCGTCTGTCTTAATCAAATGATCGGCTTGGTCGGCCCTGATTTGAGAGGCATGGAAGATGAGGACATCGATGCTCTTGGTGCGATAGATTTCCGAACCACAGAACCGCAATCGGCAGATGATGACCGAAGCGGTAACGCGCGCACGGAAAGAGCATCCCCAACCAGATCACTTTCGGCGCAAAGCCGCGCGACCGCCAAGAAGTTTCAAGAGGCCGTCACCGCTTTCGAGACTCGGTGCAAGGCACTCTCGGAAAAGAAGATCACGACATCGGAGATGGTCAGACTTCGCGCGCTCATGCAGATCATTCTCTCTCACGCGCAGCCCCTATCGGGTTCATTCTCACCTTCGCAAATCCTTCCCGTATATACGGCGGAAGGTTACGACTGGCCGCGTCTGATCGGTCGATTGCTGCTACAGCATTTCGGCGCGACAAGGGCGTTGCAAAGCCTGACCGTTGAGCCGGATGAGTCCGAGCAACAGCGAGTGCTTGAATATCTTGCGCTCTCGAATTGGGCGGCGAAGGCCGCGCAGACGGCAGTCCTCTCGCACAAGAAAGCGGGTGCATTACGAGGTCCGCTTGAACGGCTGATCGCGGCGCTTACCGCTCAAACGCAGACAATCTTGTCTGTTCTCGAAGATGATCGCGCCTATTTCGGCGAGATATCCGGCAAGCTCGACGCCCGGTTTGCGGATCGTTTGCGGCTTCCAATGAAGGTTGGCGTTCACGTGCGCCCCTGATTGTCACCAGTCAGAGGCGGAGCCTCGCTCCTTCACGCCCGGTCCTGCGGCGGTCTCGTCCTGCCATGCGTGTCTGCTGGATGATCCGCCTCAAACGCCATCTTTCCCAGCTTTATCCAGATGCCGCGCACCCGTTCGCCGTCCTCGCTCAGCAACTTGTCGGCCATCCAGAGCAGCGCGCCGTAGATCATAGCGCGATCATCACCCGTCAGGTCCACGATCCCGGCCTTGACCACGAGGCCGCCGAGTTCGATCAGATGCCGTGTGCGCTTGCGGCGTTCGACCTGCCAAGTGCGCATGTCATGCCGCGCCCGCGCCCCCTGATGCCGGTTGCGGGCTGCCCGGTTGCGGTTGAGCGCCACCAACGTCGCGGTCAGGCGCCGATGCAGATCGCCGTGACCGCCCTTGAAAGAACGCCGCGCCGCGTTTCGCCCATGCCTCCCTCTTTCCGGCGTCTTTGGTTTCGGCCAGCACGATCAGCGCGCCAGCCAGTTCCTCGGCACTGAGGGCATCGGCTCCGGTGGAGATGACCAGCTCGCCAAGCTGCTGCACCTTGCGGGCTTTCAGGTCTTTTGCCTTGTCCTCCAGTGACTTCAGTTCCGTGTCGAAGTCCCGTGGCTTGCGCATCGTCGTCTCCATAAGCTGTCGATGGAGCGATGATAGTTGAGCGCCTGCCTCAATGCTGTAAGGTTGCCGGGACGGGCTGAAACGGCGCGGATCGTCCCGAGAAATTAGTTTCGAGGGCGCGCTTATACGTCGTTCCGACGTGCGCTTCGCCGTGGTGATGTTCGGATCGCGATGGCGATCTATCATCTTCACGTCAAGGTCATCGGCCGCAAGGCCGGCTCCAGCGCGGTGGCCTCCGCCGCCTACCGCTCGGCCTCGCGGCTGCGCGACGACCGGATTGAGCGCAGCCACGACTTTTCCAGCAAGCGCGGCGTCGTCCATTCCGAGGTCATGCTGCCGGAGAACGCCCCGGAGCAATGGAACGACCGCGAACGGCTCTGGAACGATGTCGAAGCCTTCGAGAAACGGAAGGACGCGCAGCTTTGCCGCGAGATCGAGTTCGCCATTCCGCGCGAGATGACGCGGGCGCAGGGCATCGAACTCGCCCGCGACTTCGTGCAGGCGGAGTTCGTCGATCAGGGCATGATCGCCGACCTCAATGTGCATTGGGATATGGCCGAGGACGGGACGCCCAGGCCCCATGCCCATGTCATGCTCACCATGCGATCCGTGGACGAAAACGGCTTCGGCCAGAAGGTGCGGGACTGGAACCGTACCGAGATGGTGGAGCGCTGGCGCGAACGCTGGGCGGAGCTGGCCAACGAGCGTCTGGCCGAACTCGACATCGACGCGCGCATCGACCATCGCAGCCTGGAGGCGCAGGGCATCGCGCTGGAGCCGCAGAGCCAGATCGGCGCACCCGCGCAGCGGATCGAGGGCGAAGGGATCGAGGCCGCCGACCGCGCGGAAATGCACCGCGAGATCGCGCGCAACAACGGTGTGCGGATCATCGCCGATCCTTCCATCGCGCTGGAAGCCATCACGCATCAGCAATCCACCTTCACGCGGCGCGACATGGCGATGTTCGCGCACCGGCACAGCGACGGGATCGAGCAGTTCAACGAGGTCATGGGCGCAATACGGAGCGCGCCCGACCTGGTCGAACTCGGCGCGGACGGACGCGGCGAGGACCGCTTCACCACAGCCAAGATGATCGAGGCCGAGCAGCGCCTGCACCGCGCCGCCGAACTCATGGCCGAGACGGAACGCCATGGCGTGCGTGATGCGGATCGCGAAACGGCGCTGGCGCGTGCGGAAGCGCGCGGCCTTGTCCTGTCCGGCGAGCAGGCTGAGGCGCTGGCGCATGTCACGGACGGGCGCGATCTCGGCATCGTCGTTGGCTATGCCGGGACGGGAAAGAGCGCGATGCTGGGCGTGGCGCGCGAAGCCTGGGAAGCGGCGGGCTACGAGGTCCGGGGCGTGGCGCTGTCCGGCATCGCGGCCGAGAATCTGGAAAGTGGATCGGGCATCGCGTCACGCACCATCGCCAGCCTGGAGCACGGTTGGGGACAGGGCCGCGACGTGCTCACCGCGCGCGATGTTCTGGTGATCGACGAGGCGGGCATGGTCGGCACGCGCCAGTTGGAGCGCGTGCTGTCCCATGCCGCCGAGGCCGGTGCGAAGGTGGTGCTGGTCGGCGATCCGCAACAGTTGCAATCCATCGAGGCGGGCGCGGCGTTCCGCTCCATTCACGAGCGCCACGGCGGGGCGGAGATCGGCGAGGTGCGCCGCCAGCACGAGGACTGGCAGCGCGACGCCACGCGCGACCTGGCGGCCGGCCGGACGGGCGAAGCGATCCATGCCTATGACAGTCACGGCATGGTGCATGAAGCGCAGACACGCGAGCAGGCGCGCGACGATCTGATCGACCGCTGGGACCGCGAGCGGCAGGCAGCGCCCGACAAGAGCCGCATCATCCTCACCCACACCAACGACGAGGTGCGCGCGCTCAACGAGGCGGCGCGCGAGCGGATGCGGGAAACGGGCGAATTGGGCGAGGACGTTCACCTGACCGTCGAGCGCGGCGAACGCAGTTTCGCCAGCGGAGATCGCGTCATGTTCCTGCAAAACGAGCGCGGCCTTGGCGTGAAGAACGGCACGCTCGGAACCATCGTTGAGGTCAGCGAACGATCCATGTCCGTGCGCACCGACGACGGGCGCAGCGTCGCGTTTGACTTCAAGGACTACGACCGCATCGACCACGGCTATGCCGCGACCATCCACAAGGCGCAGGGCATGACCGTGGACCGCATCCATGTTCTGGCGACGCCGGGCCTGGACGCTCACGGCAGCTATGTCGCCCTGTCGCGCCACCGCGACGGCATGGACCTGCATTACGGCCGCGATGACTTCGCCGACGACAGCAGGCTTGTCCGCACCCTGTCGCGCGACCGCGCCAAGGACATGGCGACGGATTACGACCCGGCACAGAGCTACGCCGAGCGGCGCGGCATCACCTTCCGCGAGCGCGTGGAACGGGTTGTCGAGATCGTCAAGCAGGTTCCCGAGAAGGTGCGCGGCATGTTTGACGGGTTGCACCTGCCCACCGAGGGCGAGCAAGGGCCGGAAAGGAAGGTGGAAGAAGACCCGGCAGAGGCCCTGCGCAAGGCCCGCACCAAGGCACTCGTGTGTCATGCCCGCGCCGTGGATGCGATCTTCGAGGCGCAGGGCCAGGGCGGCAAGGCCAGCCCCGATCAGATCAGGGAATTGCAGGAGGCGCGCCAGCGGTTCGAGGAGGTGCGCCCCCACGGCTCGCACGACGCCGAAGCCGCCTACAAGAAAAACCCGGAGCTTGCGGCGGAGGCGGCGTCCGGCGACGCCCGGCGCGCAATCCGCGCCCTGCAACTGGAAACCGAGCTACGCACAGATCCCGACCTGCGCGCCGACCGTTTCGTGGAACGCTGGCAAAATCTCCACAGGGCCAGCGACGAACGATATGCAGCGGGCGACTATGCCGGTCACAGGGCCGCGCGGGCGGAAATGGGGAACATGGCGCACAGCCTGGAACGCGACCCGCAGATGGAGTCCCTTCTGGCGGGCCGCAAGCGGGAACTCGGCATCTCATTCGATTCGGGAATGGGGGTCGGCCGCGACCTCACCCTCACGTTCGGGCTTGGCCGGGGCCGGGGTCTCGGGCTGTAGAACCATCCTATTTACCGCCGCCTCTACGCCACGGCGCTACGACGCCTAAATCACTCTTGCACAACAGCAAATCCTCGCTCTGTCTTGTCCCGGAAGCCGTCAGAAACACCCGGCAGGAGGCAGCGCAGCCATGCTCGTAGCAGACCGTATCGTCCGCATGAAAACCGTTCTCGCCCGCACCGGGCTGTCCCGGTCCACCATCTACCGCAAGATCGCCGAGGGCACGTTCCCGCCTCGGATCAAGATCAGCATCAACGGCGCGGGCTGGCGGGAATCCGACATCGACCGCTGGATTGCCGATCCCGTCGGCTGGCGGTCACCAATGACGACGACTGACAGAATGGACGCGAGCCGCACCACGTAGTTCAGAGATCGTCGTCCAATTCGTCGTCGTGAACCTCGGCGGCACGTCGCTTCGCGTCTGCGATCAGCTCTTTTGCGGATTCGCCCTTCACCCAAGCGTCGAGCATATCGGCCCAGCACTGAAGCATGATCTTCCGCTCAGCGAGGTAGCGGTTCACGTTGTAGACGGCCGCGATCCGGTTCCGGGGCGCATGGGCCAGGCTCATCTCGATCCAGCGATCATCGAACTTGGCGCGGTTCAGGCCGGTCGAGAACGTGCGGCGCAGGTCGTGAACGCCGAAGCTCTGAAAGTCAGGATCAGCCTCCCGGATACGCTCTACCACCGTGTCGATCACGCGGTTGAGCGTGGCGTTGCTAATCGGCGTGTCGCTGTCGTACCGGCCGGGGTGCAGGTATCGGCTGGCGCCGAACATGGTGCGGAACACCGTCAGAATGTCGAGCGCCTGATCGCTCAGCGGGACGACATGCGCCTTGCCGGCCTTCATGCGCTCGGCGGGGATCGTCCAGCGCGCGGTGACGAAGTCGATTTCCTTCCATGTGGCGTCGATGAACTCCGACTTGCGGACGCCGGTCAGCAGGACAAACTTCACCGCTAAGCGCAGCGTGGGCACCGCCGACACATGATCCAAGGCCGCCAGGACCGCGCGAACCTCGGATGGCGAAAGGGCGCGCTCGCGCGGCTCGAAGGTGGCGATGGCGCTGGTGCGGATCGACTCGGCCGGGTTGCTCACGTCCAGCCCGCTTCCCTGGGCATGGCGGAACACCAGCAACACGACCTCGCGGACATGCACGGCGACGGCCGGCCCGCGCTTCTCCTTAACCTCGTCGCACAGATGTTTGAGGCGTTGCGGCGTCACCTCCCCCAGCTTGAGCTTCGACAACTCTCCCGCGATGGCGCGATCATAGACGGACCGCCGCATCGCCAGGGTGCTGTCGGCCAGTTTCTCGGCCCCCGACTTGGGATCGGCTTTGTGCTTGAAATAGGCTTCCGCCCACCCGCCGAACGTCAACGCCTCGGCTGACGCGGTGCGCTTCTCCACCTTGGCTTTCGACGGCGACTCGCCCCGCTCGACCTGACGCCGGGCACGCGCCAGCAGCGACCTTGCCTCCGCAAGCGACACCTCCATTCCGTATTCCAGCGCGTCGGGCGCCCGTGTCAGATTGCGCGCCGCCTCGGCGCTATACCGGCCGATGGTCAACACCTCCTGCCGCCCGTTCACCCGGTACTGATAGCGGAACGAGATGACCCCGGTCGGCGTGACGGCCGCGTGCATCCCGTCGCGGTCCGTCACCTTGTAGAGCTTGGCCTTCGGCTTGAGATTTTTCAGTTCTTTATCAGTGAGATCGCCCATAAATCCGCATCCGGTCCGGGGGCAAACGGATACCATCAACAGGCGCTGTTGGTACCGGAAGCCCGTTTCTCGACCATCCTGCGCCATACCAACATCGGTACCAACAAAGTGGCTCGGCTGGGGTGACACGCAGCGACACGGGGTGGGAAAAATAATCCTTGTCAGTCAACGAGTTCGTGCGATTTCCGGCACGGAGCGGGATGGTCTGAAACCACCCTAATTCACTCCCACTCAATCGTTCCCGGCGGCTTCGAGGTCACGTCGTAGACGACGCGGTTGATGCCGCGCACTTCGTTGATGATGCGGGTCGAGACCTGGCCCAGGAACTCGTGAGAGAACGGATAATAATCCGCCGTCATGCCGTCGAGCGAGGTGACGGCGCGGAGCGCGCAGACATAATCGTAGGTGCGCTCATCGCCCATGACGCCGACCGTGCGCACGGGCAGCAGCACGGCGAAAGCCTGCCATATCCGGTCGTAGAGACCGGCCGCGCGGATTTCTTCCAGATAGATGGTGTCCGCCTTGCGCAGGATCTCGAGGCGCTCGCGCGTGATTTCGCCCGGCACGCGGATCGCGAGGCCCGGTCCGGGGAAAGGATGGCGGCCGACGAATTGCTCGGGAAGACCGAGTTCGCGGCCAAGCTCGCGCACCTCGTCCTTGAAGAGTTCGCGGAGCGGCTCAACGAGCTTCATGTTCATGCGCTCGGGCAGCCCGCCGACATTGTGATGGCTCTTGATGGTGACGGAAGGTCCGCCCGCGAAGGAGACGCTCTCGATCACGTCGGGGTAAAGCGTGCCCTGCGCGAGGAAATCCGCGCCGCCGATCTTCTTTGCTTCCGCTTCGAAGACGTCGATGAAGGTCGCGCCGATGATCTTGCGCTTTTGTTCAGGGTCCGTGACACCGTCGAGCTTGCCGAGGAAAAGCTCGCTCGCGTCGACCGCGACGAGCGGGATGTTGTAGTGATCGCGGAAGAGCGAGACGACCTGCTCGGCCTCGCCCGCGCGCATCATGCCGGTGTCGACGAAGACGCATTGAAGCCGGTCGCCGATCGCTTCGTGCAGCAGCACGGCGACGACCGATGAATCGACGCCGCCGGAAAGGCCGCAGATCACCCTGCCCGACCCTACCTGTGCGCGCACCTTGGCGATTTCGGTTTCGCGGAAGGCGGCCATGGTCCAGTCGCCCTTACAGCCGCAGATGCGATGCGTGAAATTCCACAGCATGTCGCGGCCGCGCGGCGTGTGGACGACTTCGGGATGGAACTGGACGCCATAGAAACGGCGTTCCTCGTCGGCGATGACGGCGAAAGGCGCGCCGCGGCTCTGCGCCACGACCTTGAAGCCCGGCGCGATGGCGACGACGCGGTCGCCATGGCTCATCCAGACGGGCTCGCTCTCGCCTTTCTTGACGATTCCGTCGAGCAGAGGCGTGTCCTCGACCAGCTCAATCGAGGCGCGGCCGAACTCGCGCTCGTCGCTTCCCTCGACCTTGCCGCCGAGCTGCAGCGTCATGGTCTGCTGCCCGTAACAGATGCCGAGAACGGGCAGTCCTGCCTCAAAGACGAATTGGGGCGCACGCGGGCTGTTTTCGCGGCTGACGCTGGCGGGGCTGCCGGAAAGGATGATCCCTCTCGGGCCAAAGCCTTCCCACATCTCCTCGACCTTGTTGAAAGGCACGATCTCGCAATAGACGCCGCTTTCGCGAACGCGCCTTGCAATGAGCTGCGTGACCTGGCTGCCAAAGTCGATGATGAGAATGCGGTCTTCAGTCATGTTCCGTCTACGGATTGGGTTGCGATTTCGGTGGAAGTTCGATGCCCGCGAGTGCGCGCTCGACGTCGCGCGTTTCGGCACAGGCGGGGCATGTCGCGCGGAGCTTCCGCAGGAGAGTTTCCGCCGCTTCGCGATCTCCGGCGTCGACGTTCAGGCGCGCGAGGCCGCCCAGCGCTGCGGGAAGAACCGGATCGATCTCGAGGGCGATGACATAATATTTGCGGGCGAGCCTGGGATTGCCGGCCGCATTCTGCACGGCTGCCAGTTCGGCGTAGGCATTCGCATTGGCGGGATTGGAGACAACCGCTTCTTCCAGCAGACGCTGCGCCTCTTCGAGGCGTCCTTCGGCTGCCGCCGCAACGCCCTTCTCCGCCAGGCGCAGGGAGGCCCGCTCGGAGCGGGCATCGACGGCGTGTGCCGCCTGCGGCAGAACGAAAGCCGCGAACAGGATGAGCCAGACCGGGAGCAGCGCGTAACGCGACAATTTTCGGGAAAATGAGGCCGCCATGGATCCTGGCCCGTCGGAGGGAATGTATCCGATAGACCATCCTTCCCCCGACCCGTCAAGCCCGATGCCGCAGCGCATCATTCCCCTGCCTCCCGCCGAAGAATGGCGACAAAAAAGCCGTCCGTGCCGGTCGAGGCCGGGCTCAGGCGAAACCAGTCTCCCACCACTGCCGGCGGCGGCACGAGGCCTTCCGGCCACGCCGCGGTCCAGGGAACCGGCTTGAAATCCGGATGGGCAGCGAGGAAGGCTTCCACCTGCCGCTCGTTCTCGGATGGCAGAAGCGAACAGGTGACATAGACGATTCGGCCGCCGGGGCGGACCAGCGCGGCGGCGCGCGCGAGCACTTCTGCTTGTGCCGCGCGGTATCCTTCGAGCGTGCCGGGGTCGAGACGCCAGCGGGCGTCGGGGCTGCGCCGCCAGGCGCCGGTGCCGCTGCAAGGTGCATCGACAAGGACGCAATCCATGCGGGCTTCGAGACCGGCGAAATCGGTATCGGCTTCGCCGGGCCTGAAGGGGCCGAGTGTGCGCGTCTGGAGATTGCGGATGCCCGCGCGCTGGGCGCGGGGCTCGAGTGGCGCAAGACGCCGGCCATCCGTGTCGCAGGCATATATCTGGCCGCGATTGCCCATCATCGCGGCGAGCGCCAGCGATTTGCCGCCGCCGCCCGCGCAAAGATCGACCACCTGTTCGCCGGGTTTCACACCCGCCAGAAGGCAGGCAAGCTGCGAGCCTTCGTCCTGTATCTCGATTGCGCCGTCGCGATAGGCGGTCAGGCCCGGCAGATTGCCGCGCGAGGTCAGACGAAGACCCCAGGGCGACCATGGGCAGGGCTCGGCGGAGAGGCCCGCCTCTTCCAGCGCAGCAAGGGCCGTCGCGCGGTTCGCCTTCAGCGTATTGACGCGAAGGTCGGTCGGAGCGCGGTCCATGAGAGCCGCCAACTCACGTTCGAGCGCGACGCCGAACGCCTCTTCGAATTCGGTGTGAAGCCATTCGGGATAATTGAGCCTGACCCAGGGTGCGGCATCCGGACCCGGCAGGGAAGCCACGTCAATAACGGCCCTCTCCTCCTCAGTCAGCGGCGCGGGGGCGTGGCGGGAGCCATCGGCGAGCGCGGACACTCCCTCGCCCTCGACGAGCGCAAGAGCCGCGAAGGCGAGGAGCCTCGCTTCCTCGCGGCCCGTGGCGGCGGAAAGTTCCGCCCGGCGGCGAAGCACGGTGTAGACGAGGTTCGATATGGCGGCGCGGTCCTTCGAGCCGGCATAGCGGTTCGAACGCGCCCAGTTCTCCACGATGCGATCCGCCGGGCGGCCGCTCAGGAAGATATCGTTCAGGATGTCGATGGCCGATTGCAGACGTGCGCCGGGTGTCATCTTGCGTCACCCGGTGTCAGGCCGGCAGTCAGTTGCCACCGCCGGGATAGTTGGGCGCTTCGCGCGTGATGGTCACATCGTGGACATGGCTCTCGCGCAGGCTTGCCGACGAGATGCGCACGAATTCCGCATTCTGCTGGAAGTCCTTCACGGTGGCGTTGCCGGTGTATCCCATTGCGGCGCGCAACCCTCCAACGAGCTGATGGATCACGTTGCCGACCGGGCCCTTGTAAGGCACTTGTCCTTCAATGCCTTCCGGCACGAGCTTGAGCGAATCCTTCACGTCCTGCTGGAAGTAACGGTCGGCAGAGCCGACGGCCATGGCGCCGACGGAGCCCATGCCCCGGTAGGACTTGTAGCTGCGGCCCTGGAAGAGGAAGACCTCGCCGGGGCTTTCCTCGGTGCCCGCGAAGAGCGAGCCGAGCATGGCGCAATCGGCACCCGCGGCAATCGCCTTGGCGAGATCGCCCGAGAACTTGATGCCGCCATCGGCGATGACCGGCGTGTCGTTTTTGCGCGCGGCTTCCACCACATCCATGATCGCGGTGAGCTGCGGCACGCCGACGCCCGCAACGATGCGCGTGGTGCAGATGGAGCCGGGGCCGATGCCGACCTTGATCGCATCCGCGCCCGCGTCGATGAGCGACATGGCGGCGCTCGCGGTCGCGACGTTGCCGGCGATGACCTGCGTCTTGTTGGAGAGCTTCTTGATCCGCGTCACGGCCTCGGCGACGCGGGCGGAATGGCCATGCGCGGTATCGACCACGATCACATCCGCGCCAGCGGCGATCAACGCTTCCGAGCGGCCATAGCCCTCGTCGCCAACGGTGGTTGCGGCAGCGACGCGGAGACGGCCCTGCTCGTCCTTGGCGGCATTGGGATGCAGCTGCGCCTTCTCGATGTCCTTCACGGTGATGAGGCCGATGCAGCGATAGGCATCGTCCACCACAAGGAGCTTTTCGATCCGGTGCTTGTGCAGGAGGCGCTTCGCCTCTTCCTGGCTGACGCCATCGGCCACTGTAATGAGGCCTTCCTTCGTCATCAGATTGCGGACAGGTTCCTTCGGATTGCTGGCGAAGCGGACGTCGCGGTTGGTGAGGATGCCGACGAGCTTGCCGGTATCGGGCTCGACCACGGGGATGCCCGAAATGCCGTGGCGCTGCATTTCGGAGAGGGCTTCGGAGAGCGTCGCGTCGGGGCCGATGGTGACGGGGTTCACCACCATGCCGCTTTCGAACTTCTTCACCTGGCGGACCTGCTCGGCCTGCGCCTCGGGCGACATGTTGCGGTGGAGGACACCGATGCCGCCCGCCTGCGCCATGGCGATGGCCAGGCGAGCTTCCGTGACCGTGTCCATGGCGGCGGAAATGATGGGAATGCCGAGCTGTATCGTACGGGTCAGGCGGGTGCGCGTGTCGGCTTGCGTGGGCAGGACCGTGGAGGCAGCAGGCAGCAGGAGAACGTCGTCGAACGTCAATGCTTCACGGATCATGCTGCCAACCTCCTGGGCCGTTAAGAGCCGACCACCCTATGCTGTGTTGGCGCTGGCTTTTAACACCTATATGCGGGAAAGCAAAGGGCAGTATGCCGCGGTTGCGAAATAATCACGCGAGGTCTTCGGCTTCACTTCCGGAACGTCCCTTAAAGCCTTGGGCGAGCACGTACATCTCCGCCGAATCGGCCCGGCTTGCCTTCGGCTTCACATGGCGGACGGTCTTGAAGTGCTGCTTGAGGAGAGTGAGAAGCTCGTTCTCCGTTCCGCCCCGCAAGACCTTGGCCAGAAAGGCCCCGCCCGGGGCGAGCACCTCAACCGCAAAATGCGCCGCGATCTCGCAGAGATGCATGATGCGCATATGGTCGGTCTGCTTGTGGCCGGTGGTGGGGGCGGCCATGTCGGAGAGCACGAGATCGGCTTCGCCCGCGAGCAGTTCCTTCACCCGGTCGTCCGCGCCCTCGTCCAGAAAGTTGAGCTGGAGGATGGTCGCGCCCGGCACCGACTCGGTTTCCAGGTAGTCGAGCCCGATGACGCGGCCCCGGCTTCCGTCCTCGCTTGCTGCCTTTGCCCGCGCGACCGCTACCTGGCACCAGCCGCCGGGAGCGCAGCCGAGGTCCACCACGCGCGCACCCGGCTTCAGGAGGCGATATTTGTCGTCGATCTCGGCAAGCTTGAAGGCGGCGCGGGAGCGATAGCCCTCGCGTTTGGCGGCGTGGACATAGGGATCGTTCAACTGGCGCTGCAGCCAGCGGGTCGACGATGTGGTGCGTTTGCGCGCCGTCTTCACGCGCACCTTCAGCGCGCGCGCGCCGCCGTCACCAGCGCTCTTGCCACCCTTACCCTTGCTCTTGCGGTCATCTGCCATCGTCACATCGTTCCATTGCCGCCGGCGTCCGGGCTCGATCTACGGCGCCGTTTCCGGCGGCGGCACCTGCGCCGGGAGGCATCGGCCTCCATGAGGGAAAGAAGGATACCTTCGCGCAGGCCGCGATCGGCAACGCGCAACCGGTCGGCCGGCCAGGCGAGGGCAATCGCCTCGAAAATGGCGCAGCCGGCAAGCACGAGGTCCGCCCGCTCCTGCCCGACGCAAGGGTGCGCCGCGCGGCTGCCATAATCCATCGCGAGAAGAGCCCTGGTGACACACTGAACGTCATCCGGCGAAATCCAGACGCCATCCACTCGCGTGCGATCATAGCGGCTGAGGCCCAGATGGACGCCCGCGATGGTGGTGACCGTGCCGGAGGTGCCTAGCAGGTGGAAATTCGATGCGTCGCCTCCGGTGCCGTCCTTCACCCGGTCCAGGAAGGGGCTGAGCTGGCCGCTCACCTCGCCCACCATGCGCGCATATGTATCTTCCGGCACCTCGACGCCACCATGGCGTTCGGCGAGCGTTACGACACCGCAGGGCAGCGACGTCCAGTCCGCGATGACGGGGCGGGCGCCATTTTCTCCGTCCATGCGCACCCAGATGAGCTCCGTGGAACCGCCGCCGATATCGAAGACGAGCGCGGAGCTGCACGCCTTGTCGAGAAGCGGTGCGCAGCCCGCAACGGCGAGGCGCGCTTCGTCCTCGGTCGAGACGACTTCAAGCGAGAGGCCCGTCTCCCTTTTCACGCGCTCTATGAAATCCGCGCCATTATCCGCCGTGCGGCAGGCCGCTGTCGCGATGGTGCGCGAGCGGATAACGCCACGGCGCTCCATCTTCTCCGCGCAGATGCGCAGCGCGTCGATTGCCCGCTTCATGGCCGCCTCGCCTAGCGCGCCTGTGCTGGCGAGCCCCTCTCCCAGACGGACGATGCGGGAATAGGCGTCGACGACCTTGAAGCCTTCCGGCGACGGGCGGGCAATCAGAAGACGGCAATTGTTGGTGCCGAGATCGAGCGCGGCATAGAGCTTGTCGGCGGCACCCGGCCTTTTGGACAGATTTCGGCTCGACGGCTTTTGGCCCGACGGTTTTTGAGGGGATTTCCGGAAAGGCTTCGGCTCGGGGTTGGCCGCGGCTGCTTCCTTGCGGGCTTCTTCCTTGCGGCGCCCCCTGCCCCGGCGGCCGCGCCTGCGCGACTTGCGGGGCGGTACGATCCCGTCCCCGGTATCCCGGGCACCGCGCGGTTGCGCGTCTTCAGCCCCTCCCTGCGGTAGGGCCGAATTCTTCGCGGCGGATGGAGCCTGCGGCAGGCCCTCTTGAGCGGCAGGGGCCCCGCCAGGGCCCGCCATGCCGTCGTCACCCTTATGGTGCACTATCTCTCAGACCCGGGAAGCACATGCCAACCGCCAGAGGCGGGCCGCGCTTCGACCGGATTCCCCATATTTTTCAGTTGGGAGGAGTGTAGCAGCCTGAGCGGCGCGGTAAAGGCGGGGAGACGCAACTATTCCGGGCGATGGCTGGCTGGGGAACAGGGGAGAGGGAAGTGGGCCGCCCCCCCCCAACAGGGGATCGCCCACCGACCGCGATTTTCAAGCCCCCGTAAGGTTTCCAGAGAATCTCGGACGGGTGTCTGCAGCACCTGCAGCTATCCGGCCAATGCGCGCACCGACGCACCGCACCGACTGGAAACGCTCTCGCTCCCGTTATTCCAGCCAAGCCGGTATTGCGAAGCTTGGGAGAACGACGAGTGAACCTTCAGAGATATCACCTCGTCGAGAAGCTCAAGCTTCCGGTTGCGCGGTGTGTGAAGGGTCACGATCCGGCATCCGCTCCCTTGATGAAGGTATGGGAGGAGTGCGCTTGAAAAGCCTGAGAAGGACCGGCCGGTCCAGGGTTGGGGGCAAGTTCAGCCTGTCATCCACCCGAGGAACACCCCGGGACTTCCGGGGGGAAGCACCGGCTCGATCACAGACCACTCGAAATCGCTCAGATCGTAACGTGCCATCCAGATCCCCCTTCAGGAAATTCAAATCGCGACACAACCGATTTGCGAACCCCGTTCATGAGTTTACGGCCTAAAACTCGACGCGCAGCTCCGCCATGAGCGCGTGATCGCGCGTATCGGATGAGTATTCCCCGGAGTATCCGAACGAGAGCGTTGCCGCCCGATCGATGCGCGCCTCAAATCCGCCTTCCACCGCCAATGCATCGCGCACAAGCGGCGCACCCCTGACCGCGAAGGTGGCGGCGGGGGACGAGGCGAAGGCGGCGCGCGAGGTGGGCTCGACATCGCCGAAGGCATGGCGCCAGGCGGCGGCGCCGGTCAGCCCGACGCTGCCCGCCTGATGACGGGCGCGCAGGCCGAGCGTGGTGACGCCGGTGGTGTTGCCGGTGGAGGCGAAGGTCAGCGCGGCCGGACCGCCGGTCTCGGTGAAGTCCTCGGTCTCGACATGGACGCCGGCGAGGCCGGCGAAAGGCGTCAGCACGACGGGGCCCATATCGAGGTCGTAACCGGCCTCGATACCGGCCTGGAACGTATGGGTCGCGTAGCTGGCCGACAGCTCATTCGTCAGTACACCAACGATCACGGTGCGGTCGGTATCGGCGCGGCCATAGGCGTAGCTGACAACGCCCTTGAGATCGACGGCGCCGAGCGCCGTACCGGCATAACCGGCGATGTGGAAATTGTCGCTGTCGCCGGACGAGGACCGCGCAGAAACGTCCCAGGTCGAGCGGCTGTAACCGAGAGCGACACCCGCATGGACGCCCGGCGCGATCTCGCGGTCGGCGCCGCCGATGAAGCCGTAGCTGTCGCGGTCGATCGCGGCGGAGACGGCATTGCCGTCGGTCTTGCCCCATGATCCGAAAAGCTGGCCCCAGACCGCATGTCCCGGCGCCGGTGCATCGCCGGCCGCCGGCGCCTGTTTCGCCGCGGCCGAGCCGAAGCCGCCAAAGCCGCCGCCGAAGATCCGGGCGAGGCGATCGAGAATCTGCTGGCGAATCTGCTGCATGCCCGGAAGCGGCGACGTTGAAGCACTGGCATGGGCCTCGCCCGAGAGCGAATTGAATGCAGAGCGCGCCTGATCCTCCGTCAGACCGAGAAGCCCGTCGTAAAGCGTATTGCCGGGGCCGAAGGTCTGGACCGTGTTCGCCACGCCCTGCTGGTTCGGCGTTTGCGCGACATCCTGAAAATCCGCCACGATGTCGAGGGTCAGATAGACATTGTTGGCGTCGTAGTCGAGCGACGGTGTGAGGAAGGCGAAACTCGCCGTCACCGCATCGAAAGCGCCGGTGATACCGTTTGCCGCGGAAAGGATCGTGTAGACGAGGCCGGGCGTGTAGGTGGAGCCGTCGTCGGTGCCGTTTTCGGGCCTGACCGAGACCGATGCGCCGCTGTCGATGGTCAATGCGCCCACGACGTCGATGAAGTCGTTGTTGACGCCGGGCGTATTGCCGCCATCGTCGAGCTCGACCTCGTAGATCGAGAGAGAACCGAAAAGGAGGTCGCCCGAGACATTCAGTGTGCCGATCGAATTGCCGGGCGCGAAGATGGCGCCGGCGCCAAGCGCGGTGGTGCCGACCGTGCCGGAGCCGCCGAGCAGGCCCGCGCCGACATCGAGCGTGCCGCCGAGAAGGCCGTTGACGATCAGCGCCCCCGCATCGACGAAGGTCGTGCCGGTAAAGGCGGTGCTGAGGCCGGTGAAGGTGGTCACGCCCGCGAGATGAGAGACGGTGCCCGCGCCTTCGAGAAGAGCGCCGAAGAGGTAGTCCGTCGCGGTGTGATTGAAGAGAAGCCTTCCGTCGCCGCCACCATCCGTGTCGAAAGCGATGGTGCCGAGATCGAGGGTACCTGCCGCCGCTGCATCCTCACCTTCCGCCGCGCCGATATTGATGCGCGCGGTGGAGCCGTCGCCGAGCGCCGCATGAAGCGTGCCCGTTCCGCCGCCGACCCGGAGCAGGCCGTCATCGGCGAGCGTCAGATGGCCGGTGCCGGGAGCATTGCCGTTATTGCCGCCGAGCACGAGGCTGCTTCCATCGACCAGCCATTCCGATCCGGTACCTGTAATGGTGACGATGCCGGTTCTGGGCGACAGGACGCCGACCTCGGCGCTGCCGCTGTGCACGGACCCGCCATTGGAGACGGTGAGTTCGCCCGTGCCGCCGCTGCCGATGGCGAGAAGGCCGGAAACATCGAAAGCGGAATTCCCGCCCGTCACGGTGACGGAGGAGGCAGGCCCGTCATTCCTCGAAAACACATCGGCCGTGCCGATCACATCCACTTTACCGCCGTCTTCCACAAGAAGGCTGGCCGCGCCCTCGCCTGAGACGGAGAAGGAAGTGGGAACGATCGCCTCGCCAATCGTCCAGGTGCTGCCCGCGCCCGACACTGTGACGGCGGCTTCGAAATTGCCGATGTCGCCGATGCTGCCTTGGCCGCTTGTGACATTCGCACCGCCCCGGATCGTCAGGCCGGCATCGGTCGTCCCGCCCGACTCGAGTTGATTGGAAATATCGAGGCGGTTGGCAATGTCGACGGCGACGCCGTCGAGCACGGTGCCCATACCGCGGACATAGAAATAATCGGCCTCGATTCCGCTGCCGGAAAAGACGGTTTCGCCCTCGCCGCTCTTCACAAGCCTGCCCGTGCCGGTAATCTCGCCGGTGAAGGCGCCAGCCGAAGCCTGGTCGAATTCGACTGTGCCGCCGGTGATGGCAATATCGCCCACAAGGCTTGCCGTGCTGCCCTTGAGCGTGCCGCCGGAAACCGTGGTGCCGCCCGACCAGCTGTTCGCTCCGGTCAGGATCGTCGTGCCGGCCAATTGGCGGACTTCGCCATTGCCGGAAATGCCGGCGGCGAAGAGGTAATCGCTATCCATGTGATTGAAGACCAGCGTGCCGGTGCCGGCGCCGAAGGCGACAGAGGCGGCATCGAGCGTGCCGGCGGCAACCGCCGCATCGCCCGAGGCGGCGCCGATGTTCAATGTGCCGGTGGAACCGGCCTGATCGGCGATCCTCACCGTGCCGGCGCCACCGCCGACCTTAACCGTGCCGCCGTCCGTGATGCCGAGCGTGCCGGTGCCGGAATTGCCGACAGTGAGGTTGCTGCTGTTGGTCCAGGTGGAATCCGCGCCGGAAACCGTGACTTCGCCGGTGCCGCCGGTGAAATAGCCGATATAGCTGGTGGCGTTCGAGACCGTGCCGCCGTCCGTGATGCCGAGCGTGCCGGTGCCGGAATGGCCGACATTGAGGAAACCTGAGTTGGTCCAGGTGGAATCCGCGCCATCGACCGTGACGTCGCCGGTGCTGCCGGCCCAAGCGCCGATATAGCTCTGCCAGGTGTTCGAGACCGTGCCGCCGCCCGTGATGCCGAGCGTGCCGGTGCCGTAAGCGCCGACATAGAGTTCGTCGCTGTTGGTCCAGGTGGAACCCGCGCCGGAAACCGTGACTTCGCCGGTGCCGCCGGCCGAAGCGCCAATATAGCCCTCCGAGGTGTTCGAGACCCTGCCGCCGCCCGTGATGCCGAGCGTGCCGGTGCCGGAATTGCCGACAATGAGCTGATCGCTGTTGGTCCAGGTGGAATCCGCGCCATCGACCGTGACGTCGCCGGTGCCGCCGCTGTTACGGCCGATAAGGCCGATAGTGTTCGAGACCATGCCGCCGCCGGCGATGCCGAGCGTGCCGGTGCCGGAATTGCCGACAACGAGGTTGTTGCTGTTGGTCCAGGTGGAGCCCGCGCCATCGACCGTGACGCCGCCGGTGCTGCCCGCCGTGTGGCCGACAGTACCGATGGTGTTTGAGACCGTGCCGCCGCCGGCGATGCCGAGCGTGCCGGTGCCGGAAGAGCCGACATTGAGGTTGTTGCTGTTGGTCCAGGTGGAATCCGCGCCGGAAACCGTGACTTCGCCGGTGCCGGAGTCGGAGCCGATAATGCCCGAGGTGTTCGAGACCGTGCCGCCGCCGGCGATGCCGAGCGTGCCGGTGCCTAAATAGCCGACAGTGAGGTAGCTTGAGTTGGTCCAGGCCGAGTCCGCGCCATCGACCGTGACTTCGCCGGTGCCGCCGGCCGTAGTGCCAATTCTGGCGAAGGTGTTGGAAACGCCGCCGCCGCCCGTGATGCCGAGCGTGCCGGTGCCGAACCTGCCGACATTGAGGTCGCCGCTGTTGGTCCAGGTGGAACCCGCGCCATCGACCGTCACTTCGCCGGTGCCTGTGGCGTAGTTACCAATATAGCCGGTGGTGTTCGAGACCGTGCCGCCGCCCGTGATGCCGAGCGTGCCGGTGCCGGAAAGGCCGACAATGAGCTCACCGCTGTTGGTCCAGATGGAATCCGCGCCATCGACCGTGACTTCGCCGGTGCCGCCGGCCGAAGCGCCGATATAGCCGAAAGTGTTCGAGACCGTGCCGCCGTCCGTGATGCCGAGCGTGCCGGCATCGACCGACGTGTTGCCGGTCCAGACGCTGGCGCCTGTGAGGGACAGCGTTCCCGCGCCGGATTTGACCAGGCCGCCGCTGCCGCCGATCGCGCCCGCGAAGACGGTGTTCACGCTCTGATCGACAGTCAGCGTCGCGCTGCCGAGATCGACCGTGCCGCCCGTGCCCGAGAGGGCCGCGATGGTGCGGCTGAAATCGTTGAAATCGAGCGTGCCGCCATTGACGGTATAAGCCGTGCCGGCGACGAAAGCCGTCGCATTGCCCGCGCGCAGTGTGCCGGCGGAAACCGTGGTGCCGCCCCCATAGCTATTGGTACCGGTGAGGGTGAGCACGCCGTTGCCGAGCTTCACAAGGCTGCCGGTGCCGGAGACAGCGCCGGAGAAACTGCCATCCACGGATTGATCGAAGGCAAGGGTCGCATTGTTGAGGATATCGCCCACAAGGCTCGTCGTGTTGCCGGCAAGCATGCCGCCGGAGATTGTGGTGCCGCCCGTCCAGCTGTTGGCGCCTGTCAGCGTCAAGGTACCGGTACCGGTCTTTTCAAAACCGCCCGTGCCCTTGATCACGCCCGCAAAAGACGTATCCGTATTGCCGCTGCCGGCAGCCAGCGACGCGCTGCCGAGATCGACCTCGCCGCCCGTTCCTGAAAGCGCGGACATGGAAAGATTGAAATCATTGAGGTCGAGCGTGCCGCCATTCACCTCGTAGGTGGCATTGCCCGACAAGCCGCTTGCGCCGCCCGCACGCAGCACGCCGCCTTCGACCACGGTGCTGCCCGACCAGCTGTTCGAGCCGGTGAGGCTGGTGGTGCCCGCGAGCTGGCGTACTTCGCCATTGCCGGAAATCGGGGTCGAGAAGATGTATCCAGGATCGGTGTGATTGAAGACGATCGAGCTGTTGCCTGCACCAAACACCGCAGAGCTTGCTTGAAGCATGCCTGCCGCCGCCGCAAGGTTACCCTCGGCAGCGCCGATATTGAGCAGACCGGTCGAATCGGCCGCATACCCGATCCTAAGCGCACTATTGCCGCTGTTCACGCGCACCAGGCCGCCATCGGAGATTGTCAACTCACCATAGGCGGTGGCGCTGGATGGCGATTCGCCTGCAAGTGTCAGATTCCAACTCGTGTTCCAGACAGAATCCTGACCCGTTACCGTCGCGAATCCGGTGGAACCATCCCAGCGGCCTACGAATGTATTTGAGCCGCTGTTGACCGTGCCGCCATTCTCGATGGTGAGATGGCCTGTGGAGCCGTAATCGCCGACCATGAAGATGTCGGGCGTGGTGACCGTGCCCGTGCCGCTCACTGTCATGGTGCCGGTGCCGCCATTGGCGCCGAGATAGAAGCAGCAGCCGGCCGTGAGGCTGCCTCCATCGCCGACGCTTATCGCGCCGCTGTTGCCGCCGCCGTAGCCAACCCTTGTCCAGTTCTCGCCGGAGGCCGCCTGCGAGATGGTGGCTGTGCCGGGGCCGGTGATATAGGCGCGATTGCCGGTGTTCGAAGGAACGCCATTCGACCAGTTGGCCGCATTGTGCCAGTCGCCGTCGCCCCCGGCATTGGTCCAGGCCGTATCGGCGATTGCGCCGCTGCCCGGCGCAGTTGCCAGAATGAGCGCCAAGGCAACAAGGCTCCCGCCTCTCCGCCTGCCCGCCTTGCGTCCGGCGCCGCCCCCGGCACATTCGGGCACGACAATCGCTTGTCCGAGCGTCTTCGACCAGATGTGGCGGTAGAACCTGTTCATCTTTTTCCCCCTGGCGGCGCGCCGGTGCGTCAGCGCCGGCCTTTCCTCAAAACAAGCCGACGGAATTTTGGCGCTGCGGCACACCGGGTGACAGATGTACAGATGTACAGGTGTCATTAACCCTGCCGGGGGATAGACTCCGGCAAGAGGCCGCCAATTCAGGGAGACGCGGGCGCTTGGCCGAGGAACGCATCATCGTGGCCGACGATCATCCGGTGTTCCGGATGGGGATGCGGCATATTCTCGGCAGGGCCTGCCCCGGCGCGGAGATATGCGAGGCGGGGTCGTTCGAGGAGGTGCTGGCGGCGGCCCGGGACGGCAAGGCGCCGGACATGTTCGTGCTCGACCTGCTGTTTCCCGGCTTCGTGCCCGACCAGTCCATCGGCATGCTGCGGCGGCAATTCCCGCGCGCGACGCTCGCCATCGTCTCCATGGCCGATGACAGGGAAACCATCGGCGCGGTGATGGCGGCGGGCGCGGACGGCTTTGTCGGCAAGGCCGTGCCGCCGGAGGAGATCGCCGAGGCGATTGCCGCGATCCATGGCGGCGAGATCGTGGTGAGGCCGGCGGCGGCGCATCTGCCGACACCGGCCGTCCGGGCTGGCATGGGCGCGAGCATGGGGACGGGGGAAAGCGAGGTGCAGCTTTCGCCGCGCCAGCGCGAAGTGCTGCGGCTCGTCGCCACCGGCATGACCAACAAGGAGATCGGGCGCCAGCTCGGTATCTCGCCGGTGACGGCGCGGATGCATGTGTCGGCGCTGCTGAGGACACTCGGCGTCGCGAGCCGCGCGGCGGCCGCGGGCGTGGCGGTGAAGCTGCTCTGAACGGTCAGGAAGCGGTTGCTTCGTCTTCCTTCGCTTCGTCTTCCTTTGCTTCATCGCCAAGCGCGAAGCCGGTCAGGAGCGCGCGCAGTTCGGCGGGATGCGCGGGCTTTCGCAGGAAGGGAATGCCGGAGCGGGCGAGATGCGCCAGCGTTTCCGGCTCGGAGCGGCCCGTGAGGATGGCGGCAGGCACGGGCCAGCCCTCCATCTCGCGTATCCGTGCGACGACACCGAGCCCGTCCAGCGGGCCACCGAGATCGAAATCGCTGACGATCGCATCGCATCCGGCGGCTTCCTGCGGCAGGCCGCCGAACTCCATGACCTCGCAGCCCCAGCGGCGCAGGAGCGTCGCAGTGGCGGCGAGCACTTCGGGATCGTCGTCGATGACGCAGACGGCAAGGCCGGTGAGCGGATGCTGGCGATGGGCGCGCGGGGCGGAGACAGCGCCCGGCTCCACGACGGGAAGACCGGCGATGCGAACCGCGGTGCCGCGTCCTTCGGCGGAGACGATGCCGACATCGAGCCCCATGAGCCCGCCAAGGCGGCGGACAATGGCGAGGCCGAGACCCAAACCTTCTTCCCTGTGCCGCGCATCGTTTTCGGCGCGGTAGAATTCATCGAAGATATGGCGGAGATCGGCCTCCCCGATGCCCGGTCCGTCATCCGCGACCTCGAGGACCGCGCGGTCCTCGCCATCGGTGCGGGCGGTTATCCGAACCGTCGCGCCTCGCGCATATTTCTGCGCATTGGACAGGAGGTTCTGGATCATGGTGGAGAACAGGGCCGGGTCCACCGACACGAAGATGCCGGACGGCTCCAGCACGAGTGTGCAGCCGCTCTCGCGCAAGGCGTCCGCGTTCTGCCCGCCAATGCCTTGCAGCACATCGTCGAGAGAGATGCGCTCGGGCTGGGGCACGATGCCGCCGACATCGAGACGCGAAATATCGAGGAGCGAGCCGAGCAGGCGGCTCACGGAGCGGGCCGCATTGTCGATGCTGACGACATGCTGCCGCACCTCGCCGTCGAGCCGCAGGTCGCGCAAACAGGCAGTAAAGAGGCCGATGGCATGTACCGGCTGGCGCAGATCGTGGCTCGCATGAGCGAGGAAGCGGGATTTCGAGAGGTTCGCCTCCACCGCCTCCCGGCGGGCTTCTTCAAGTTCCGCCGCCATTCCGGTGATCTCGGCAAGCTTGCCGTCGAGCGAGCGCGTAAGCGTCACGTTGGCCGTCATGAAGCGCAACATGCGGAAGCCGAGGATCGAGAGAACACCTGCATAAAGCAGGATCATTGCCATGACCGTCACGCCCAAAAAACTGGAATCGCGGTAGAGATGCGCGAGGCCAAGCAGCGGCACGGACGTCCAGAGGCTGATGAAGCAGGAGCGCGGCAGCGCATGTTGCGAGGAGACCGCGCCGAGCGCGGTGCCGCCAAGGGCCAGCGAGTAAACCAGCAGGTGATGGAAATCGCCCGTCGCCGCGCCGAAGGCCCCGAGACCCCAGCTTATGCCGACGAAGAAGGTGAGCGCGGTATGCGCCACGCCATAGGGCCGGGCGGCGTCCTCGTCCGCCGGGCGGTCATGCGTGTAGCGCCATGCGAGGGCGGCAAGCGCGGCGGAAAGACCGCAGATGGCGGCATACCAGACCCATGGCCAGGCCTCGCCCGGCCAGGCATAGACGAGAAGCGCAACCGTTGCCGTGACGACGCCGATATGGACGAGCCAGGCCTGAAAGCTCAGATCGAAGAGATAGTCGAGTTGCCACTTCTCGGCGTGACCCACGGCATGGAGCCGTTCCTTCAGCATGACGGCCCCCCTTCCCCTCTTGCGCCATTTGAACGGCTATCCCAGCCCGCGCGGCGGCCCCCTGTCAATGATGAAGGGAAGGACCGGCCTCAGCTCCGCGTGAAGGCGCGGCGGAGGTCGGCGAGGCGGATGGCGCCGGTGATCTGGCAGAGGGAGAAATAGACGATGATGCCGCCCGCGATCAAGGCGGCCAGCGCGGCGAAGCGCAGCGGCGTCTTCGTGTCTTCTCTCGCGAAGAAGCCCGGCTGGAAAACCTTGATGAGGGCGAAGGCGGGAAGGCCTGCCACGCAGATGACGAGGGCGCGCGATGTCGCCGCCGTGTCCGCGCTCCCCACTCCCATCGAGACTCATTCCTCAGCAGCTCAGCTGGACCAAAATTGTGGAAAGTTCGGGGTTCAACGGATTCCACTTCAGTCTGAATGAAACTTGGGGCTCAGGTCAATTCTGGTAGAGCCATATGATCGATACGCTTTATTAACCGGCGGAATGTGAACCTCGGGTTTCACTACGCATTAGCGGAAGGAATGGCGATGGCTCCGATCCTCAATCTAGTTTGGTTCCTGTTTGGCGGTCTCGTATTAGCGATCGGTTGGCTTTTTGCTGCGGTCATCATGGCCGTAACAGTGATTGGACTTCCATGGGCACGCGCGTGCCTTAATCTGGCATCCCTAGCCCTTTGGCCATTTGGAAGAGAAGCTACCTCAAAAAAGATAACCCTGATCAAGGTGCGTCGTAGACATCGCCCGAGACTCTGACGTTCCGCTGGAATTTGAGGGAACTTATCAGCGGCTTGGAGCTACCTATAAAGACCGCGCGCCTGCCGGTAGGTCCGGAACCATTTTCCGAGTTGCTCGCCAAACTCTTTGTAGGCGCCCGTCGGCCGCAAATCCGGAAAGAGCGGCGCCTTGCCCGGAAACCCGTCGACGAAGTCGCGCAGACCGAGCGCAATCAGCGTCGAATGAACAGGTACTTCGCGGATCGCCGCCTTCGATTTCAAGCGCCGGTCATAGGTCGCCTGGATGCGTTCGACTTTCCGACGCGTTTCTGCGGCGGTGATGCGGTGCGATTCGACGGCGATCAACTGCTGGTCGCTGTCAGCGGCGGCGATTTCCCGTTCGAGACGATCCGCAAGGCAACCGCCTGGCGGGGCGTCATGCAGCGATAGAGGCCCTTTCCATAGTCGCGCGGCACACGGAGCAGTTGGCTCGCGAATTTCTGCCCGTCCTCTGGCGTCAGGTCTTGCATTTGCTTGTCGCCAACAAGGTCGACGAAGTAGCGCCTGCGTGTCACAGGCGGCAGTGATGCCAAAAATCCTTTTGTTATCAATGACTTAACGGGGTTTGGCTGGGGGACTAGGATTCGAACCTAGACTGGCGGAGTCAGAGTCCGCTGTCCTACCGTTAGACGATCCCCCAATGCGCCGTTCAGAGCCCCGGTTTCCGCCGCCTGGCGGCCGACTCGAGGCGCTGCGCGCCTTGGCTGCGCGGGCGAAACCTAGTCGCCGCTCCCCCGTTCGTCAACACTTGGCGCTCAGTGCAATTCCAGGCCCGCCAGATCGCCGCTGCTGCGCCAATCCTCCAGAATCTTGATGAAGGCAACGGACCCGCCACCGAAGGGGCCGTTGCGGATCGCCGCCTCGGAGGGCTTGCCTTCGTTGTTGTTGTAGTCAGGCGTGCATTCCTCCAGGAACCGCTTGTTGAAAACAGAGGCCTTGAGCACCGTGTCGAGCCAGTCCGCCTCAGCCTCCTGCGTCGTTTCCACCATGCGGGCCTGCCGGTCGATGCATTGCTTGACGATATAGGACAGGTGCTTCGACTGCCCGTTCAGCATATGCGGATAGTTGGCCGTGAAGCCCGCCTGCGCATTGCTGACGATGAAACAATTCGGAAAGCCGCGCGTGTGCATGCCGTGGAGGGAGGAGACGCCTTCCTTCCATTTTCCGGTGAGCGTTTCGCCGCCGCGTCCATAGATTTCGAAACCCGCGCGGCGCGTATAGCCGGTGCCGACTTCGAAGCCCGTCGCGTAGATGAGGCAGTCGATCTCGTACTCCTTGCCGTTCGCAACCACCGCATTTTCGGCGATGCGCTCGACGCCCCTGCCCTGCGTGTCGATGATGCCGACGCGCTTGTCCTTCAGCTTTTCGAGATCGCCGTTGCAATCGCCGCCCGTGTAATCGTAGTCCCAGCGGCTCATTTCATCCCTCATCTGTCGCCGCCTTCTAATGAGCGGCCGCCCGGGCCGATATGCCCTGCGTTTGATGAAGATGATAATAATGCCTTACTATCTGTCAAAAGCATGTGGACGCCGCGAGGGTTTCGCGACGTCAGATCGGATGACGGCACTGCCTCGAACGACAATCGGGCTCCGCCTCCCGGCGGAGCCCGACATGTAACGAGGCAAGTGTTCGCGGATCAGCCGTAGCGGTAGGGGGCGCCGGCTTTGCGCATGGTGTCGGCATATTTCTTCAGAATCTCGACGACCTTGGCATTGCGCGGACTCTTCTGGGCAACCTCATCCCAGAACTTGAGCGCCTCGTCTTCGACCGTCTTCCACTCGGACTCGGGAATGGTGGTAAGTTCGAGCTTGCCGCCGGTGACACGGTAATGCGCCTCACCCCACCAGTACCAATGCTGACGGTAGTAGTGCGAGCTGTCGATGGTGAGCTTGAAGAGCGTCTTCAGATGCTCCGGCAACGCCTCCCACTTCTCCGTGTTGGCGATGTAGGAACCCGCCCATGCACCGGAGATGTTGTTGGTGAGGTAGTACTTGTTGATGTC
>JACIYQ010000214.1 GCA_014359855.1 Parvibaculum sp. | reverse complement strand
GGCTTCGCGCTGGGTGTGCAATGGCACCCGGAATGGAAGTATTGGGAAAACCCGGTATCGCAAAAGCTGTTCCGGGCTTTCGGAGACGCGGTGCGCGAGGCAGCGGCCGCGAACGCGGAAACGGAAAGAGTGGTGTCCCATGGCAATGGGCAGCGAGAAGGACGAGACGGTCGAGAACACGGACGACCTGATCAAGTGGCTTAAGGATCGGCACATTACCGAAGTCGAATGCATGGTGTCGGACATGGCCGGCATCGCGCGCGGGAAAATCATTCCGACCCGGAAGTTCATCGCCGGGCTCAGCGATCGCTCCTTGAAGCTCCCCGAGTCGATCTTCGGCCAGACCGTCACCGGGGACTATGTCGACAGCAACTTCCTCGGCGACATCGAACCCGACATCATTCTCGATCCCGATCCGGCGACGGTGCGCGTGGTACCCTGGTACGACGAGCCGACGGCGCAGATCATCTGCGATGCGAACTATCGCGACGAACGACCGGTGCCCATCGCACCGCGTAACGTCCTGAAAAAGGTCGTGGCGCTCTTCGAGGAAAAGGGCTGGGTGCCTGTCGTTGCGCCGGAAATCGAATTCTATCTGGCGGCGAAGAATATCGATCCAGATTACCCGCTCGAACCGCCGGTCGGCGCGAACGGCCGCCAGGAAACGGCGCGTCAATCCTATGGCATCGACGCGGTGAACGAGTTCGATCCGATCTTCGAGGACATGTACGATTTCTGCGAAGCGCAGAACCTCGACATCGACACGCTGATCCACGAGTCCGGTGCGGCACAAGTCGAAATCAATTTCGATCACGGCGATCCGCTCGAGATCGCCGACCAGGCCTTTCTCTTCAAACGCACCATGCGCCAGGCGGCGCTCCGCCACGGCATCTATGCGACCTTCATGGCCAAGCCTTACGAGGGCGAGCCCGGCAGCGCTATGCATATCCACCAGTCGATCGTGAGCGCAGAGACGGGCGACAATCTCTTTGCGACGAAGCAGGGCAAGGATACGAAGCTGTTCCTCGGTTACATCGCCGGCCTGCAGAAGTTCCTGCCCGATGCGATGGCGCTCATCGCGCCGAACGTCAATTCCTACCGCCGCATCGTTCGAGACCATGCGGCCCCCATCAACACGCATTGGGGGCATGAAAACCGCACGGTCGGCTTGCGCGTGCCGGAGGCAAAACGTCAGGGCCGCCGCGTGGAAAACCGCGTACCGGGCGCCGACGCAAATCCTTACCTTGCCATCGCGACCTCGCTCGCCTGCGGCTATATCGGCATGGTGAACGACCTGAAGCCGACCAAGGAAATGACGGGCAACGCCTATGACAGCAAGCGCTACGCGCTGCCACGCCACCTTCTCGACGCCCTCGACAACCTGCGCACGGCAACCGAACTCAAGGAAGTGCTCGGCGCCGATTTCGTCACCCTCTACATGGACGTGAAACTGACCGAACACGAGGCCTATCAGCAGGTGATCTCCGCCTGGGAACGCGAGCACCTGCTCTTGAACGTGTGAGCACAAAACTGGCAAATCGGCGAGATTGCCCTATAATCGCCCCATGACCAGCGACGCCTTCACGCCTGCCGCAAGGATGCGTCTCGCCAAGCGCGAGTTGCTGATCCTCTGCGCTCGCATCGGCTACAACCCGTAATTCCGCTCCGGCGTGGTCCACGGGGACCACGTCTTTCCGCCTTTTTTCATTCGGAACCGGAGCAAGCGAAATGTCGCAATCAGCCGCTATTTCAAATCAGACCAAGCGCTGGCAGGAGATGGACGCCGCCCATCACCTCCACCCCTTCACCACGCACAAGGACCTTGCGCAAAAAGGCGCGCGCGTCATCACCCATGCCGAGGGCGTCTATCTCTACGATTCGGAAGGCAACCGCCTGATCGACGGCATGGCGGGCCTCTGGTGCGTGCAGGTCGGCTATGGCCGCGAGGAACTCGCGCAGGCCGGCTACAAGGCGCTGAAGGAACTTTCCTACTACAACAGCTTCTTCCAGACGACGAACCCCTATGCCGCGGAACTTTCGCAGAAGCTGTCGGAAGTCTGTCCGAAGGGGATCGATCGCTTCTTCTTTGCCAATTCAGGCTCGGAAGGAAACGACAGCGCGGTGAAGATCATCCGCTATTTCTGGAACCTTCAGGGAAAGCCAAACAAAAAGGCCTTCATCGCCCGCAAGAAAGCCTATCACGGGGTCACCATGGTCGCGGCCTCGCTGTCGGGCCTGACCCATATGCACCCGCAGGCCGACCTGCCACTGCCCGGCTTCCACCATGTCGATTGTCCCGACTGGTTCGCCGAGGGCGGCGACATGACGCCCGAGGCGTATGGGCTCAAGACCGCGCGCAGCCTCGAGGAGAAGATCCTCGAACTAGGCGCGGAGAATGTTGCGGCCTTCGTCGCCGAGCCGATCCAGGGCGCGGGCGGTCTCATCATTCCGCCCAAGGGCTACTGGGAAGAAATCCAGCGCATCTGCCGCAAATACGACGTGCTGCTTCATGTCGATGAAGTGATTTGCGGCTTCGGCCGCACGGGCAACTGGTTCGGGTCGGACACGTTCGGCATCGAGCCCGACATGATCAACATGGCCAAGGGGCTCTCGTCGGGCTATCAGCCGATCGCCGCCTTGGGCCTCGGCAAACGCGTCGGCGACGCCATCTTCAATTCCGACAATGAGTGGTCGCACGGCTTCACCTATTCAGGCCATCCGGTCGCGGCGGCCGTCGCACTCGCCAATATCGAGCTCATGCAGAAGGAGAAGCTCGTCGAGAAGGCGGGCGGCGCCACCGGCAGCTATTTCCAGAAGAAGCTCGCCGAACTTGGCGATCACCCGCTCGTCGGCGGAACCCGCGGCGTCGGGGTCATCGGCGCGATCGAGCTCGTGAAGGACAAGAAGACGCGCCAGAAGTTCGACAACACGCTCGATGCCGGCACGCGCTGCCGGAACCACTGCTTCTCGAACGGCCTTGTCATGCGGGCGATCGGCGACACCATGGTTCTGAGCCCGCCCTTGACGATCACCGAAAGCGAGATGGACGAACTCTTCTCCTTCGCCCGCCGCTGCATCGACCTCACGGCAAAGGACCTGGGCGTGAGCTGAATGGAAGGGGGCGCCTTGCGGCGGTTTGCCGCAGCAGGCGCCCCTCCGCCGCCAAGCCACCTCTAACCCGATGATTTTCCTTCGTTTTCCGCCAGATGCGGGAACATTAATTTACAGCTTACGATTGTAAACAGACCGTATTGAAGCCGGGATAAGTCGCACCTATCTACTTGGACATGAGGGCCGAGCGTGAAGCTGCCCGG
>JACIYQ010000213.1 GCA_014359855.1 Parvibaculum sp. | reverse complement strand
AACTCGATCCGTCGCCTCCGTCAGCTCGACGAGATGCTCGCCGGTGAAGCTAAGGGCTTGACCAAAAAGGAAGTTCTGAACCTGACCCGCGAGCGCGACAAGCTTGAGCGCGCCATCGGCGGCATCAAGGACATGGGCGGCCTGCCGGATCTGATCTTCGTGATCGACACCAACAAGGAAGAGATCGCGATCCAGGAAGCCCGCAAGCTCGGCATCCCCGTCGTCGCCATTCTCGATTCCAATTCGAACCCGGACGGCATCGCCTATCCGGTTCCGGGCAACGACGACGCGGCTCGCGCCATCACTCTCTATTGCGACCTGGTCTCGCGCGCCGTCATCGACGGTATCTCGCAGAGCCAGTTCGCATCGGGCGTTGACGTCGGCGCTCAGGCCGAGCCTGTGGCGGAAGAAATTCCTGCTGCGGCGGAAGCCCGGTAATCGCCTATTCGAGGACGGCCCGGCTCCGGCCGGGCCGCTCAAGGCGTGACGTTCCCGCGCCGGACAACGCTACGACAGACAATTGAGGATACAATGGCTGACATCACCGCGAGCATGGTGAAGGAACTGCGCGAGAAGACCGGCGCAGGTATGATGGACTGCAAGTCCGCGCTGAACGAAACCGGCGGAGACATGGAAGCGGCGGTCGATTGGCTCCGCACCAAAGGTCTCGCCAAGGCGGCGAAAAAGGCTGGCCGTGTGGCCGCTGAAGGCCTCATCGGTGTCGTCGCGAGCGGCAATGCCGGCGCGGTGGTCGAAGTGAACTCCGAAACCGACTTCGTTGCCCGTAACGAACAGTTCCAGAAGATGGTGGCGGATATTGCCTCGGTCGCACTCGCGAACGAGGGCGATTTCGACAAGCTCGTCGCCGCGAATTATCCCGGTGCCTCGAAGTCCGTGAAGGACTACGTGACGGAAATGGTCGGCACCATCGGCGAAAACATGAATGTGCGCCGCGCTGGATACATCTCGGTCTCCGAGGGTGTCGTAGCTGCCTATGTGCACAGTCAGGCGGCACCCGGCCTCGGCAAGATCGGCGTGCTTGTCGGTCTCGAGTCGAGCGGCGACAAGGCGAAGCTCCTGGAACTCGGCCGCCAGATTGCGATGCACATCGCGGCGACCAATCCGCTTTCCACGCGCAAAGAGGATCTGGACCCGGCCGTTGTCGAGCGCGAGCGCAATGTGCTCATCGCCGAAGCAAAGGAATCCGGCCGCCCCGACAACATCATCGAGAAGATGGTCGAAGGCCGCATCCGCAAGTTCTATGAGGAGGTCGTCCTGCTCTCCCAAGCCTTCGTCGTCAATCCTGACGAAACGGTCGAAAAGGCCGTGAAGGCCGCCGAAGCCGGAATCGGCGCCCCGATTACCGTGATCGGGTTCGTTCGCTTCGCGCTTGGCGAGGGCATCGAGAAGGAAGAGTCAGACTTCGCCGCGGAAGTGGCGGCTGCCCGCGGCTGACGCGGTCTTTCCGTTGAATTGACGCCCCCTTCGCCAGATGGCGTCGGGGGCGTTATTGTCTCAGTGACCTTCCGGGATTCGCCCGGATCACGGCCCATACGAAAAGGCCCTGGGCCAGCCGCCACGGAAGCAAGTCATGCCGCAAAAACCGCTCTATGCCCGCGTACTTCTGAAGGTTTCGGGCGAGGCTCTGATGGGTCCCGGCCAGTACGGCATCGACATCGATACTGTCGACCGCATCGCACGCGACATCAGGCAGGCGATTGAGGCTGGCGTTCAGGTTTGCCTCGTAATTGGCGGTGGCAACATCTTCCGCGGTTTGTCCGGCGCGGCCAAAGGCATGGAACGGGCCAGCG
>JACIYQ010000212.1 GCA_014359855.1 Parvibaculum sp. | reverse complement strand
TAACAGCTAGATTCGCGGGGTGCAAGCAGGCCCGGCCGGCTTTGCCCGAGCACCTCGTCGAGGGCGCGGGCGACCCTGTCGAGCGGAATCCGGTCATGTTCGGGGCCGCCGAAATCCTGCGCCCAGAAGGTCGTGAGGTGGGGCGTCCGGGGGGCATATTTCGCGGGCGAGTGGCGGCCATAGAGCAGGATCAGCGGCACCTCGGAAATGGCGAGCATGTGGCCGAGGCCGGAATCGTTCGCGACCGCCACGTCGAGCCGCCGCCCGAGCGCGGCGACGAGGAGGGGACCCTTCGGTGCGCCCTCCGGCGCCTCGTCCTCGGGGAAGAGCGCGTCCGGCACGCCCTGGCGAATGTCGTCCAGCATGAAGCGCTCGCTCGGACCGACGAAGAAGACGGGCCGCAGGCCCTTCGCGCTTGCCTGCCGCGCCAGGGCGATGAAGCGATCAAGCGGCCAGCGCTTCGTCGGATCGCCGGAGCCGGGCGCGAAGCCCGCATAGCGTGCGCCTTCGGGCAGCAGCGTTGCGGCAAGCGCCGCGTAAGCCTCCGGAATGACGATCGTCGCCGGATCGGTCACGGCGTGCCCCCGCGAGGCAAGCTCGACGAGACGCAGCAATCCGTCAACGAAATGCGCAGGCTTCTTGCGCGTCCATGCGGCGTCGATCCGTTCGGGCTTCACCCCGGAAAAAAAGTAGTCCGCGGCGCTTGCGATGAAGAGCTTCGGTTTCAGTGTGCGCTTCACGGCGAGCGAGCGCCAGGCGACCGTCTGCGTGTCGATGGCAATGTCGATGGCGCCCGTCCCGATGCGGCGCGGCAGGGCAAGTTCACCGACCGACGAGCCGATTCCCGTATCCTCGATCACGCGCGAGAGATAGGGCGCAGCGAGATCCTTCAGCACACCCGCGTAAGCGGTTTTCCCCGAGGTGACCCAGAGGATTTCGGCATCTGGAAAGGTGGTGCGGAGGCTGCGCAGGAAGGGCAGCTTGAAAAGGCCGTCGCCGAGAAGTTCCCTGCCCGAAAAGACGGCGATGCGCGCGATGTTTTCCGGCACGTCCGTCATGCGGGCTTGCGAAAAGCGACGAGCGTCGTGCCTTTCAGATGTGCCAGCGGCAAGTCGCGGCCGAGCTCATTCAGCGCCTTGAAGACGCCGGGACAGCGCGGCGAATAGTCGTGCCACAGAACATAGCCGCCGGGCGCCACCATGCGCAGCGCCTTCGTGCTGTCGCTCTTCACGTAGGAATAGGAATGCGCGCCATCGACGAAGATGAGGTCGATCTGTGCCGCGTAAGGTGTTTCGTCGAATTTCGCGCTGTCGCCGAAATGCTGCGCGACCTTGTGGGCGACCGGCGTGTCTTCATAGTAGAACTTGTCGTAACGGGATTCGCCGAGCGCGATCTTGCGCCATTTCTCCGCATCCGGATCGTTTGCGTCGAACTCATAGCTGTCGTCGCCATCGGCAAGATAGGTCAGCGTGTCGATCTTCGCATCGTCCGGTGCGTTGCGCGCCAGCACATAGGTGGTGCGTCCCGTCGCCGTGCCGAATTCGAAGATGCGTCTTGCCTTCTTCGCCAATGCGCCAAGCACCCAGGTTTCCGTGTCGTTGATGCTGGCGAGCGCGCCGGCCTGGCCGATGAAGGAGATCTCGGAGGCGCGGTTCGGGCCGAGGCCGGTCGATCTGAAAATCTCGTCCCATACGTCGATGGCGACATGCGGCACCGGCGGCTTGCCGAAATTCGGGCGGAGCTTCATGCGCACGCGCTGGCGCAGTGCATAAGACAGCGTCGCCGCGAAGGCGCCCGCGAAGACTGCGGCGAGCGCCACAAGCGTCCAGAAGAGATAAGGCGAAACAGACATTCTATCCCCGGCTGTTCCGGGTTGCCCCGGCAAGTTCGGGCGCCGCGCATAGCTCGCGCGGCCTCCCCCAATCCGCCTCAAGATACCGGGGTCCCGGAAAAACGCCAGAAAAAGCAGGTCAGCGCTTGCGGGCGAGGACCTTGAGGCGCGATTTCGGGCTCCAGACGAAGCGGATCACCTCGAAACCGTGACCGGTCAGGAAGCGGCGCATCGCGTCCTTCGTGAAATAGTGGAGGTGCTGCGGCGGAAAGACCTCTTTCCAGGCCGTGAAATCCTTCGGCACGGACCAGTGGCCTGCGTCGGGCGTGGTGAGATAGAGCAGCGCGCCGGGCTTCAGTCTCGTCTTCATCGCCTCGAAATAGGCGTGCGGATCGGGCAGGTGCTCGATCACCTCGATCATGAAGGCGAAGTCGAAATCCTTCCAGTCCGCGGGCAGGCCTTCAACGCCACCCGCGTGATACTGGCCGCCTGGATATTCCTTCCGCGCGATGCCCATGCTTTCCTCGTCGATATCGACGCCATAAGCCTCGAAGCCGAGCCGGTTCGCCGCTTCCACGGCGGTGCCGATGTTGCAGCCGAAATCGATGAAGCGGCGCCCGCGCGCGAGCTGGCGATAGCGTTTGATCTGTTTCATCGCGCGCCGGACCTTGTGCTCAGCCTTCGCCGAATAATGCGTGTTCGAGAGGTATTTCTCGTAGATCGCGGCGATTTCGGAAAGGGGCGGCGTTGGATAGACGAAGTGGAATCCGCACTCCGTGCAACGGAAGATGCGACAGCCGGAGGATATGCCGGCGGGGCGAAAGCTGCGCCCGCCGCAGATCATGCAGCTCGACGGCTCGAGCGCCGTCGCGTCCGTTGGTACCAGCTCGGTCAGCGTCACGGATTTCCCCCCGGAAAAAGTAGCGTCAGACTGCCGCCCACCCCCTCATCCGTCAACAAGGGAATGGCGAGGTTGACGGCGCTTCAGGCGCGCGGCGTAGAAGCCGTCCATACCGCCTTCGATGGCGAGGTGACAAGGCAGGCTTCTAAGGTCGCCCTCACCTGTGACGATCTCGGTTAATCCGCCGGTCTCCTGCGGTGAAACCGGCACGCGCTCGAAATCGTCATGCGAGGCAAGGAAGCGCGCGATCTGCCGCACGCCTTCTTCCGGCTCCAGCGAACAGGTGCAATAGACGAGCGTGCCGCCCGGCGCGAGGAGCGTTGCGGCATGATCGAGGAGACGCGCCTGCAGGGCCGCCAGCTTGTCGCGGTCGGCGGGCGATTTGAGGTGGAGCACATCGGGATGGCGCCGTGCCGTGCCGGTCGCGGTGCAGGGCGCGTCGAGCAATACCGCGTCCCATTGCCGTCCGGGCGCGTAGGTCGCGGCGTCCGCCACGACGGTTTCGGACGTGAGGTGAAGCCGCGAGAGATTTTGCGCGAGCCGTTCGAGGCGCGGTTTCGAACGGTCGAGCGCCGTGACGTTCGCCCCCAGCGCCGCCAGCTCCGCCGTCTTGCCGCCCGGCGCGGCGCAAAGGTCGAGCACGTCGCGGCCCGCGACATCGCCCATGAGCTTCGCGGGAAGCGCGGCGGCCACGTCCTGCACCCACCAGGCGCCTTCGTCGAAACCCTGCAACTCCTCGATGCGGCCGGCATCGTCGAGGCGGAGAGTGCCCGTCGGCAGGACCTGCGCGCCGAGCCTTTCGGCCCAGGCGTCGCGCTCGTCCGCCTTCTTCACGCTGATGTCGAGCGGCGGATCGGCATAGTGCGCGCGGATGATCGCGCGCGCCGTTTCCTCGCCATAAGCGGCGGCCCAGCTCTCCCAGAGCCAGTCCGGCGTATCGAGACGCTCCGTGTCGAGACTATCGAGCATGGCGTCGCCCTCGCGCGAGAGGCGGCGGAGCACGGCGTTCACCAGCGCCTTGAAGTGTCGCCCCGCATCGTCGCGCGAGGCAGCTTCCACGTTCATGCCCACGGCGGCGTGCGCGGCCACGCGCAGGAAGAGGAGTTCGGCTGTGCCCGCCCGCAGGATATTCAGCGTGGGCCCCGCGCGGTTCGGCAGTTCCTTGTCGAGGCAGCGCGCGATGAGGGTGTCGATCGTTCCGAGGCGGCGCAGTGCCGTCGCCGCGATGGCGCGGGCAAAGGCGCGGTCGCGCGGCTCGGCTCGCGCAAGGCGGCCTGCCGCCGCTTCGCGCGCAAAGGCCTCGTCGAAGGCCTGTCTTTCCTTCAACACGGCGGTCAGAAGAGCCGCCGCCCCTTCGCGGGCGGCGAGCCCGGGTTCGTCTGTCCTGGCTTTCATGCGCGGCTTTAGAGCATAGTCGCGGCCGCCGCGCAAAGCGGTTGACGCGCGATAATTCAGCCCCAGGGGCGGCGCGCCGCCTCACCCATGGTCTGTGCGAGCTGCCGCAGCGCCGAGATGCGGTTCTCCGTCGCGGGATGGGTCGAGAAGAGATTGTCGCGGCCACGTCCGTTCAGCGGATTGACGATGAACATATGCGCGGTGGCGGGATTTGCCTCCGCCGCCTCGTTCGGCGCGCGGCGGGCGGCGGCGTCCATCCTCTCCAGCGCGGAGGCGAGCCAGAGCGGGTTGCCGGAAATTTCCGCGCCGCCCGCGTCGGCCGAATATTCGCGTGTGCGGCTGATCGCCATCTGCACCAGCGCGGCGGCCATGGGCGCGAGAATGGCAAGCGCCAGCGTGCCGGCGATACCGGGGCCGTTGTCGCGATTGCCGCCGAAGAAGAACGCGAAATTCGCCAGCATCGAGATCGCGCCGGCAATCGTCGCCGTTACGGTCATGGTCAGCGTATCGCGGTTCCTGATATGGGCAAGCTCATGCGCCATCACGCCGGCGAGTTCTTCCGGCGTGAGCATGGCGATGAGGCCGGTCGTCGCGGCGACGGCGGCATGCTCGGGATTGCGCCCCGTCGCGAAGGCGTTGGGCTGCGGGGTGTCGATGATGTAGGTCGCGGGCATCGGCATGTTCGCGCGCCGCGCGAGTTCCTTGACGATGCGCACGTAATTGGGCGCAACCGTTTCGTCCACGCGCCGCGCCTTGTACATGCGCAGCACCATCTTGTCGGAATTCCACCAGGCGAAGAGGTTCATGGCCGCGGCGGCGAGAAAAGCGATCGCCGCGCCGCCCGCGCCGCCGATCAGATAGCCGAGCCCCATGAAAAGCGCGGTCATCGCCGCGAGAAGCATGAAGGTTCTGATCGTGTTCATCGGTGGCGTCTTTAACCTCTCCGGTTTGCTTTGCTTTCGGGCGGCCGCTTCCGGGGTGGAAGGGTCCACCTCGCGGCTTTATATGTATCCTGATCGTGTCCGGTTCAAGAAAGGCGGGTCTCTCATGGCCGACGAGGAACAGCAGCAGGGCGGCGGCGAAAGCGGGCCTGCGCCCCGCAAGGTGCTCTCGCCTGCTGCGAAACGCGCGCTTGCCGAGGCCGAGGAGCGCCGGCGCCTCGCGGATGCTGAGCCTGCCCCTCCGCGCGAAATCGCCGGGCGCGGCGGCGCCGAGCCCACGCGCTATGGCGACTGGGAAGTGAAGGGCATCGTCAGCGATTTCTGATCGCCGCTCTTTCGCCGCGACCGGGCCCGGACCGGAAGGTGCGAGCGCGCTCCATGCCAACCCCTTTTCATTTCGAAATGGCGCGAGAGGGCATCCGCCGGTGAGGGTTGGGGCTTGCGGAGCGGCGAAGCCCGAGACGAGCACCCGGCTGGTTAACGCATCCACAAGGCATTGATTTTAAATAAGAAATTGTGTTATTTTTGATAACGTAAGATTTTTTACGTTAGGGAAGAAGATGGCTAGTTGGGGATTTTACGGTCGCCGGACAGAGCTTGCCGAGGTGCAAACACTCCTCGACCGGGATCAGTTCTTTTTCTGCGCGATTTCCGGGCGGCGGAGAATTGGAAAAACGTCCCTCATTCAGGAGGCACTCCGCAGAAAAGGCCAATCCCTCAGGGCGCTCTATGTGCAAATTCCGGATAGCGACGAAAGAGGGGTCATCCAGGTCTTCGAGGACGCCGTCGAAGACATTCTGCTCGATCAGGATCTCGCCCGCAGAACGTGCGGCGACTTTTCCGATATCGCCGGTTTGCTGCGCGCCCTGTGGCGCACGAACTTTGTAACGGCCATAGATGAGTTCCAGTATTTTCATCGCAAGGCGTTGGCGTCGTTCCTGTCATATCTTCAGCTTCAGGTTGACGATGCACGTGCCGGGGACTCGAGAGGCTTGTGCGGGGATACTGGAACAAGCCGGATGGTACGGACATCGAAATCGACGTCGTGGCGGTAAATGAAATCGACAGGATAATTCGGGTCGGTTCGTGCAAGCGTTCATCGAACAAGCATGACTCCGCTTCCCTGTACAAATTCAACGAACATATAACGCGTTTCAAAAAGACAGAGTTGGGGAAGAAGTATTCCGACTGGACGGTCGAAAGAGCGCTCTACTCGCCGGTGTTCGATGAGCAGCAAAGAAAGGTGCTGACCGGCGAGGGGTACATTTGCGTCGATATGAACGACTTCGATCGATGGCTTCGGGCTGCGAATTAGCAGGTTCCATTTAGCCTTGCCGCACCCGCCGGTGAGGGTTGGGGCTTGCGGAGCGGAAAATAGAGGAATAAAACCCTTTCGTTCAAAGGAATAAATTCCTCAATTCCGGTTCAGTCATGCGTATCCCGATCGTCATTCTGGTGCTTCTTTCCAGTCTGCTCCCCGTCCATGCCGTCGAGCGGCTCGCGGGGCCCGTCGAGGCGGAAGTCCTGCGCGTCGTCGACGGCGACACGCTGGTCGCGCGGGCCCGCATCTGGCTCGGCCAGACGGTCGAGACGCATGTCCGTCTTGCGGGTGTCGATGCACCGGAGCTGCGGGGCAAATGCGCGGCGGAAAAGGCGCGGGCGCGGGCCGCGCGCGAAGCCCTTCTCCGTCTCGTCGGCGAGGGGCCGGTCATGCTGGCCGATATCGAAATCGACAAATATGGCGGCCGCGTGCTTGCCCGCGTCACGACCGGCGCGCATGACGACGTCGCCACCGCGCTGGTCGAGGGGGGCTATGTCCGCGCCTATGCGGGCGGCGCGCGTTCGGGCTGGTGCGGCGCGGAGGGCTAGCTTCAAACCTCGAGCCTGTAGCCCTCGCCGTCGCGCTTCACATGGCCGGCGTCGCGAAATGCGTGCCGATGACGAGGGCCGGCCCGTCCGCCATTTCGGCGAGGAAGGCATGGCGCGTTATCGGGATCGTTCTCGTTCTCCCAATGCTCCCATTCGCGCTTGCCGATCAGGTAGCGCGCTTTCGGAAAGGTCGGCACCCATTTGCCGCCCTCGAGCATGGTGTTCCAGCCGACATGATCGACATGGAGATACGTGCAGAGAACGATGTCCACGCTGCGCGTCCAGCCCGTCTTCTCGAAATCCTTCAGGAATTGCGTCTGCAGCTTGTTGAAGAAGGGATTGCCGCGTTCCTTGTCGTTGCCGACGCAGGTATCGACCACGATGCGGTGCTTGGGGGGTTCGATCAGTAGCGCCTGGATCGCGACGCGGATATGTCCTTCGTCGGTTGCGAAATGCGGACGCAGCCAGCCGATCTCCTTCACGGCGTCCGGATAGGCTTTCTCCACCATCGAGCCCGCGCCGCCGCCCGGCAGCGCCACCTCGACCTCCACCACGCGCGTGATCGCCACGTCGCCGATCTGCCAGTCCGCCATGATTGTCCCTCCCCTGACTCAAATTGCGAAGATGGTCAGGTAGGGACGCGCGCGGAGAGGTGCAAGAGGCTCAACTTTTGGTGCGTAACAATCTGCTCAGATCGACGTCGAGTTCCGGAGGAGGCGTGTAGGGCTCGACTTCGTTGCTTTCCGACGTAAGGAGTGCGTGCAGTGCCGGATGGACAAAGAGCTTCTCCCGCCCGACCTTGGCTTCAAATAGCACGCCTATATCCGCCAATCTTCTGAGATAGGTCGAAGCCGTTTGGCGTTTGGCCAACCCTGCATCGACAATGTTCGAGATGCGGCAATAGGGCTGCTCGAATATTTGTTCGATGAGTTCGTGCGAGTAAATCTGGGGTTCCGCCTTTTTTATGTAGTCAGTGGCGATTTGCTTCAGATGCCGTATTGCCCGGATTTTCGATGTGGTCCAGGAGGAGGTCTCGGCGACACCGTTCAGTATATATATCAGCCAGTCGGTCCAGTTTCCTTTCGTCGTGACTTCCTGAAGCAGCCTGTAGTAGTCGATCTTGTTACGGATGATATGCCGGCTCAGGTATAGTACCGGCAGATCGAGCAGCTCCTTTTCGATGAGATACAAGACGTTCAGAATGCGGCCGGTGCGTCCATTTCCGTCCGTAAACGGATGGATGGCTTCGAACTGGTAATGCATGACCGCCATGCGAACGAGGGGATCGAGGCCATCCTCTTCGTCGTGAATAAAGCGTTCCCAGTTGGCGAGAAGCTCCCGCAGCTTTGGCTCGCCGACGGGTGGTGTATAGATAATCTTGCCGGTTGAGTCGTTCCGGAGGGCCGTCCCGGGAACTTTTCGAATCTCCATCTGGACATTTTTTATCGTGCTGCAGATGTCGAGCGCGGTGGCTGTGGAGAGTGGGCGTTCCCGAATCCTCATATATCCGGTCCGGAGCGCGCGCCGATAACGCAGGGCTTCGCGCGTGGGGGGGTCGGCCTGCGCTTCATGACTTGCCTCGGAATAGCGAAACAGCCTGTCGGTTGTCGTGATGATGTTCTCGATTTCCGAGCTCGCCTGGGCTTCCAGTGTTGGAATTGTATTGATGAGAATGGCCTGATTGGGGATGAGTTCGGCCGCCTGCTTCAATTCTGCCAGCGCGGCACGTGCCCGCACGCATGCCTTGAGCACTTCCTTCGTCTCAACCTCGGCCTTGGGAGGAAGGAGGGCGAGATCATTGTAGGGCTTATCTGGGTGCCAGTTTTTCATATGTCGATAAATCCAGAATTCATCGACATGTTCGGACAATATGTCCGAGGCGTCAACATATCCGTCTCATCTGTCGGCAAATCGCCATATCGTCGACAGGTCAACAGAATAGGGGGTTAAAGTGCCCTCTATTCACTATATATGCTACCCCGCCTTGTTCTGCCGGTTATGCACGAGGTCGTCGACCACGCCGGGATCGGCGAGCGTCGAGGTGTCGCCGAGATTGGAGAAATCGTCCTCCGCGATCTTGCGCAAGATGCGCCGCATGATCTTGCCGGAGCGCGTTTTCGGCAGGCCCGGCGAAAACTGGATCAGGTCCGGCGAGGCGATGGGGCCGATTTCCTTCCGGACCCAGGCCACGAGTTCCTTGCGCAGTTCTTCCGACGGTTCCTCGCCTGCATTCAGCGTCACATAGGCGTAGATGCCCTGGCCCTTGATGTCGTGCGGATAGCCGACGACGGCGGCTTCGGCCACTTTCGGATGTGCGACGAGCGCGCTTTCGACTTCCGCCGTGCCCATGCGATGGCCCGACACGTTCAGCACATCGTCCACGCGGCCCGTGATCCAGTAATAGCCGTCCTCGTCGCGGCGGCAGCCGTCGCCGGTGAAGTAGCGGCCGGGATACTGGATGAAATAGGTTTCGACGAAACGCTGGTGATCGCCATAGACGGTGCGCATCTGGCCCGGCCATGAATCGTCGATGCACAGATTGCCGGTCGTCGCGCCTTCCAGCACATTGCCTTCGGTGTCGACCACCACGGGCTTCACGCCGAAGAAGGGCCTGGTCGCCGAACCGGGCTTCAAGGCCGTCGCGCCGGGCAGCGGCGAAATCAATATGCCGCCCGTCTCCGTCTGCCACCATGTATCGACGATCGGGCAGCGCCCGTCGCCCACCACGCGGTGATACCAGAGCCAGGCTTCGGGATTGATCGGTTCGCCGACCGAGCCCAGCAGGCGCAGCGACTTGCGGCTCGTCTTCTTCACCGGCGCATCGCCTTCGCGCATCAGCGCGCGGAGCGCGGTCGGCGCGGTGTAGAAGATGTTGACGTCATGCTTGTCGATCACCTGCCAGCAGCGCGAGGCGTCGGGATAATTCGGCACGCCTTCGAACATCAGCGTGGTCGCGCCGTTTGCGAGCGGCCCATAGACGATGTAGCTGTG
Organism: Parvibaculum sp.; assembly: GCA_014359855.1. Lineage (GTDB taxonomy): Bacteria > Pseudomonadota > Alphaproteobacteria > Parvibaculales > Parvibaculaceae > Parvibaculum. Next base: position 855 of record JACIYQ010000212.1, on the reverse strand, counting down.
GCCCGTCACCCAGCCCACATCGGCCGTGCACCAGTAGATGTCGCCGTCCTGGTAGTCGAAGACATACTGGTGCGTCATCGACGCATAGACCATGTAGCCGCCGGTCGTGTGCAGCACGCCCTTGGGCTTGCCGGTCGAACCCGACGTATACAGAATAAAGAGCGGGTCTTCCGCGCCCATCTCTTCGGGCGCGCATGTCGCGCCAACCTTCGCCGCTTCCTCGCCGTACCAGACGTCGCGGCCCTTCTCCATGGCGACATCGCCGCCGGTATGTTTCACGACGATGACGCTCGTGACGCCGGGGCATTTCTTCAGCGCCTCGTCGGTATTGGCTTTCAGCGGAATCTTGCGTCCGCCGCGCACGCCTTCATCCGCGGTGATGACGCAGTTCGACGCGCAGTCGGCGATGCGGCCGGCAAGGCTGTCCGGCGAGAAGCCGCCGAAGACGACGGAATGGATCGCGCCGATGCGCGTGCAGGCGAGCATGGCATAGGCCGCTTCCGGGATCATCGGCATGTAGATCGTGACGCGGTCGCCCTTCTTCACGCCTTGGGCTTTCAGCACATTGGCGAAGCGGCAGACTTCCCCGTGAAGTTCCCTGTAGGTGATCGACTTGTGATCCGCCGGCTCGTCGCCTTCCCAGATGATCGCGACCTGGTCGCCGCGCTCCTCCAGATGCCGGTCGACGCAGTTCACGCTCGCGTTGAGCGTCCCGTCCTCGAACCATTTGATCGAGACGTTATGCGGATCGAAGCTCGTGTTCTTGACCTTCGTATAGGGCTTCATCCAGTCGATCCGCAGCCCCTCGCGCCGCCAGAAGCTCTCCGAATCGTTCACGCTCGCCTCATACATGTT
>JACIYQ010000211.1 GCA_014359855.1 Parvibaculum sp. | reverse complement strand
TTTTTGGTCAAGCCCTTAGCTTCACCGGCGAGCATCTCGTCGAGCTGACGGAGGCGACGGATCGAGTTCGAAATCGTCTTCCAGTTGGTCAGCATGCCACCGAGCCAGCGGTGGTTGATGTAGTACTGGGCGCACTGGCGGGCGGCCTGCGCGACGGGCTCGGACGCCTGGCGCTTGGTGCCGACGAAAAGCACGCGGCCGCCGCCGGCGACGGTGTCGCGAATGGTGACGAGAGCTTGATGCAGAAGTGGAACAGTCTGCGCCAAGTCAATGATATGAATGTTGTTTCGGTCGCCGAAGAGGAAGGACTCCATCTTCGGATTCCAGCGGTGGGTCTGATGACCGAAGTGAACGCCCGCTTCCAGAAGCTGACGCATAGAAAAATCGGGAAGTGCCATCGCACTTTGCTCCTTTTCCGGTTGAACCTCCGCGGGGAGTGAACGACAAATGTCGCACCGGACCGACTAACCCTATGTTTTCCTTCATGAAAAGGAATGTGGGAGAGCCGAACCCCGCGTGTGGAATGGCGCCTCTATAGGCGTAAAACGGGAAAAAGGCAAGAGACACAGACCGTTACCGGCTTATCCCCGGCTGACCGTCATCGAAATGTCATCGAAACGTCATATATCGCGAACCTCGACCACGCCGGGGACCGACTTGATCGCACCGCGGATCTGGGGTGTCACCCGGTAGCGGTCCTTGAGACGGAGTTCGACCTCCCTGCCCCCGCTGCACATGAGGACAAGTGAGACGAGACCCTTGCCCTTCTCGGCCAGACGGGATTTCACCGCTTCGAGACTCTCCTCCCCCTCGACGAAGACCTTCAGGCCCGCGCCGGTATCCTTCACGGCGTCATCCACGCTGCGGACGGACTGGGCCCGGAGCTTCACCTCCTCGCCGATGCGCTCGATCTCGACGCTGACCACGACGGCGTTGCCCGGCTCCATGAGCTGGCGCGCCTGATTGAGAACCTCGGAGAAGACCACGAGCTCGAACTGGCCGGTGGGGTCGGAGAGACCGAGGAAGGCGAAGGGATTGCCCTTCCTGGACTTGCGCTCCTGACGCGCGGTGACGGTGCCCGCCACTTTCTCGGCGGTGGTGTTGCGCTTCAAAAGCTCCGCGAAGGTGACGACGCCCGCCCGCTTCAGATCCGTCTGGTAGTCGTCGAGCGGATGGCCGGAAAGGTAGAAGCCGACGGCGTTGAACTCTTCCGTGAGACGCTCCATCGGGAACCAGGGTTCGACGGCCGGAAGCGAGGGCCGCGCCGCCTCGACACCGCTGTCGCCGCCGAAGAGGCTGTCCTGTTTGCTCTCGCGTTCCTGCACGGCAGCATTCGCCGTACCGAGAAGGAGATCGGCGGCGGCCAGCACCTGCGCGCGGTTCGGGTTCAGCGCGTCGAAGGCACCGGCGCGGGCGAGATTTTCCAGGGCACGCTTGTTGACCATGCGCGGATTGATGCGTTTGGCGAAATCGAAGAGGTCGCGGAAGGGACCGCCCTCGCGGCGAACCTCGACGATGTGCTCCATCGCCTGAAGACCGACATTCTTGATGGCGGAGAGCGCATAGAGGATCTCGCCATCGGCCACACCGAAAAGCGCCTCCGACCGGTTGATGCAGGGCGGCCGGACCTTGATGCCGAGACGCTCGGCCTCCTGCTTGAAGATGCCGAGCTTGTCGGTATTGCCGAGATCGAGGCTCATGGAAGCGGCGAGGAACTCGACCGGATGGTTTGCCTTCAGCCATGCCGTCTGATAGGCGACGAGCGCGTAAGCGGCGGCGTGCGACTTGTTGAAACCGTAGCCTGCGAACTTGTCCACCAGTTCGAAAATGTTCGAGGCCTGCCCTTTGTCGATGCCCTTGGCGACGGCGCCAGTGACGAAGCGCTCCTTCTGCGCCTCCATCTCGGCCTTGATCTTCTTGCCCATGGCGCGGCGGAGAAGATCGGCTTCGCCGAGCGAGTAACCGGAGAGGATCTGCGCGATCTGCATCACCTGCTCCTGATAGATGATGACGCCGTGCGTCTCCTTCAGGACTGGTTCGAGCAGCGGATGCAGGTAGTCCGGTTCCTCCTGCTTGTGCTTGCGGCGGACATAGGCCGGGATGTTGTCCATCGGACCCGGACGGTAAAGCGCGACGAGAGCGATGATGTCCTCGAAGCGGTCGGCCTCCAGCTTGCGCAGCACGTCGCGCATGCCCGAACTTTCAAGCTGGAACACGCCGACGGTTTCGCCCCGCCCCAGCATGGTGAACGTCTTTTCGTCCTCAAGCGGCAGATGTAGCAGGTCGATCGCGATATCCCGGCGCGCGATGAGCTTCACCGCGCGGTCGAGAACGGTGAGCGTTTTCAGCCCCAGAAAGTCGAACTTCACGAGGCCCGCAGGCTCGACCCATTTCATGTTGAACTGGGTGACGGGCATGTCGGAGCGCGGATCGCGGTAGAGCGGCACCAGCTCGTCGAGCGGGCGGTCGCCGATCACGACACCGGCGGCATGCGTCGAAGCGTGGCGGTAAAGCCCTTCGAGACGCTGACCGATCTCAAGCAGCTTCGCCACCGTCTCGTCGTTGCGTTGCTCTTCCTGAAGGCGGGGCTCGCCCTTGATGGCTTCGGGCAGCGTGACGGGCGCGGCCGGGTTGTTCGGCACCATCTTGCAGAGACGGTCGACCTGGCCATAGGGCATCTGCAACACGCGGCCGACGTCGCGCAGCACGGCGCGCGCCTGAAGCTTTCCGAAGGTGATGATCTGCGCGACCTGCTCATAGCCGTAGCGGGACTGCACGTAGCGGATGACTTCGTCGCGGCGGTCCTGACAGAAGTCGATATCGAAGTCAGGCATCGACACGCGCTCGGGGTTCAGGAAGCGCTCGAAGAGGAGGCCGAAACGGAGCGGGTCGAGGTCGGTGATGGTGAGCGACCAGGCGACGACCGAGCCCGCGCCCGAGCCACGGCCCGGACCCACCGGAATGCCCTGCGCCTTCGCCCATTTGATGAAGTCGGCAACGATGAGGAAGTAGCCCGGGAAGTCCATCTTGATGATGACGTCGAGCTCGAAGTCGAGGCGCTTGCGGTAATCCTCCTCCGGCGCGACGGCTTCCTGCGAGGCAAGCCGCGCGGTGAGGCCTTCATGGGCCTGACGGCGAAGCTCATCGGCTTCGGAGGTGCCGGCGGCGAATTTCGGCAGGATGGGCTTGCGCGTGCGCGGACGGTAGGCGCAGCGGCGCGCGATCTCGACTGTGTTCTCCGTCGCTTCCGGCAGGTCGGAGAAGAGCGCCAGCATTTCCGCCTGGCTCTTGAAGCGATGCTGCGGCGTGAGGCGGCGGCGGTCCCCCTGCACGACATAGGCGCCCTCGGC
>JACIYQ010000210.1 GCA_014359855.1 Parvibaculum sp. | reverse complement strand
AAGAGTTCGCCCCGCCTGAGCGGCATGTTGGTCGCGTTCGTCACTCGGTAATGCACGATGGCGCCGTTCGCGCCCGCGCCCGAGATCGTGTCGAAGCTCACATCCTTCAACTCGCCCGTTTCGGCGCGGAAGGCTTCGAGGCGTTTTGCCGCGTCGATTTCTGTCACGCCGCCGCCCGGTGCTTCCGTCGCCACCCAGCGCAGGAACCTCGTCAGCGCCCGCCCGTCGCGCAGATGCGCCGCGCGGGTGCCGGCCACTTCCGCCTCGTTCTTGATCGCCTTCGGCAATTCGCAAGGGTCTTGCCCGCGCTTCACTTCCGCGCCGGCGGCGGCGAGCCGCGCCTCGATCCAGGAAGCGCAGGTCGCGGGGTCGACCAGCACCGTCTTCTTCGCAGCGCCCAGCGCATCCAGCGCGCCGCCCAGCGCGTCTCGCGGATGCACGGTCACGATGTTGCCGAGATGGGCGCGTGCCGCGTCGTCCAGTTTCCGTTCGTCGATGAAGAGGTCGGCATGGCCGTCTTCATGCAGCAGCGCGAAGGAGAGCGGCAGCGGCGTGTGCGGCACGTCGTTCCCTCGAATATTGAACGCCCAGGCAATCGAATCCGGCATGGTCAGCACGGCCGTGTCCGCATCGCCCGACATGAGGTCGCTGGCAAGGCGCCTGATCTTGTCGGCGGCGGGTTCGCCCGCATACTCGATGGCGTGGGGGTGCACCTTTGCCACTGGCGGTTCCGGCTGGTCCTCCCACACGGCGTCGAGCGGGTTCGTGTCGACCGGCACCAGCGTGCCGCCCGCCTTTTCCGCCGCCTTGCGGAGCCGCGCCACCGCGTCGATCGTGTGCAGCCAGGGGTCGTAGGCGAGCTTCGCGCCCTTGGGCAGGTTCTCCTCGATCCAGCGCGCGGGCGGCTCGTCCATCAGGTGCTTCGTCTCGAAGGTATCGAGGTCGACTTGGGTGCGCACCTGCAGCGTGTAGCGTCCGTCGACGAAGATCGCGGCCTTGTCCTTCAGCACGACGGCCATGCCGGCCGAGCCATTGAAGCCCGTCAGCCAGCGCAGACGTTCGGCATGGGGCGGCACATATTCGCCCTGATGCTCGTCCGCGCGGGGGATGAGGAAACCGTCGAGCCCGCGGCGGCCGAGCTCCTCGCGGAGCATCGCGGCACGGGTCTTTCCGAGCGCCGGGTTGGCGCTGTCTTCATAGGTCTGGAACATGAAGACAATGTATGTGGGCTGCACACAACCGGCAATGGGGGAGGGACATATCCAAAAACACACGTCATGGCCCGCTTTATGCGGGCCATCCACGTCTTTGCCCCGACACGAAAGAAAGACGTGGATGACCCGGACAAGCCGGGTCATGACGGATTTGAGAGGGGAGGTGAACCGCTACCCCTGCATCCTCAGCGTCACCCAGTCGCCTTTCGGTTTCCGCGAAACGAGCTTCAGCCCCTGCAGGCTCATGGCGCTGCGCACCATCGCCTCCTGCGTGCGGAGCAGACCCGACAGGATCAGTGTGCCGCCGGGCCGCAGATTGGCGCGGAAGGACGGCGCGAGCGAAACGAGCGGGCGGGCCAGGATGTTCGCGACGATGAGGCCGTAGGGCGCGCGGGCGCGAAGCGCCTGATGGCCGAAGCCCTTCGCGGTCACGGCGCTGATGAAGGGCGCCACACCGTTCGCGCGCGCATTCGCCCGCGTCACCTTCACGGCCAGGGGGTCGATGTCGGAGGCGAGCACATTCACCCGCGCGAGCTTCGCGATGGCGATGGCGAGCACGCCCGTCCCCGTGCCGATGTCGAGCGCGTTCAGGGGCACGCCCGGCTTCACCAGTTCGGAAATATATTCGAGGCAGCCCGCCGTCGTTTCGTGGTGGCCGGTGCCGAAGGCCTGTCCGGCATCGACGAGTAGGGGGATCGCGCCCGCGGGCCGTTTCGCCGCGTCATGGCTGCCATGAACGAAAAAGCGTCCGGCGCGCACGGGGTCGAGCCCTTCGAGCGAGCGCGTCACCCAGTCTTCGTCGGGAACGGGCTCGATCCGGAAGCCTTCCGCCGCCGCGCCGGTCTCCTGTTCGACACGGGTAATCAGCTCACGGAGCGTTTCTTCTTCCGGCGCTTCGGCATAGAGCGCCTCGATCCGCCAGTCCCCATGCGCTTCCACCTCGTTCCATTCGGAAGCCGTCTGCACGAGCGGCGAAGTGCCGGGCTCGGCTTCCGTCATCGAGACGGCGAGCACTTCGGGCCAGATCGCGGCCTCAAGCGCATCGGAGAAGGTCTCCGCCGCTTCATGGGGCACAGTGAAGGAAAGTTTCCAGAGGGAGGTCAATTTACTGCACCCCACAAAACATATGTGTCACCCCGGCGAAAGCCGGGGTCCATGGGCCTGTCATCGCGTTCCGCGCTTGCCGGAACGCACATGGATCCCGGCTTTCGCCGGGATGACAATATTGGGTGTAGGGAAGGCGCACTCATCCTCACGCCCGCTCCAGAAAACTGTCGATCACCTTCTTCCGCCCCGCCTTGTCGAAATCGACGGTAAGCTTGTTGCCGTCGATCTCGGCCACATGGCCATAGCCGAATTTCTGGTGGAAGACGCGTTCGCCCGCGCCGTAGCTCGCGGCGGAAGGGTCCGATGTCGCAACGAGTTCCGCATGCGCCTCGTAGGCGGGCGGCCTGGTGCGCATCTCCGAATTCGCCTGTGCGCGGCGCCAGCCGGGGCTCGAATAGTTGCTGCCGCGCGCGAAGTCCTGCGCGAAGCGGCTCTGGTTGTAGTTCTGGTAGCTCGCGCCCGCCATCGCGTTTTCCGTTACCTCGACATGGATTTTCGGCAGCTCGTCCACGAAGCGGGACGGGATCGAGCTCTGCCACAGCGCATGGATGCGGCGGTTCGCGGCAAAGGAGATATAGGCGCGCTGCTTTGCCCGCGTGATGCCGACATAGGCGAGGCGGCGTTCCTCTTCGAGGCCGGCAAGGCCGTTTTCGTCCAGCGAGCGCTGATGCGGGAACAGGCCTTCCTCCCAGCCGGGCAGGAACACCGTGTCGAATTCCAGCCCCTTGGCGCTGTGCAGCGTCATCAGGTTGATCTTGTCGGCGGTTTCGTTCTGCTCGAATTCCATCACCAG
>JACIYQ010000021.1 GCA_014359855.1 Parvibaculum sp. | reverse complement strand
GACACCAAATTCGTCATCGACTACTACCGTCTCTCAGGAGATGGACGTCTGCTCTTCGGCGGCGGCGAAAGCTATTCGCCGAAATTCCCGGCGGACATCGCCGCCTTCGTGCGAAAGCCCATGCTCCGCGTCTTCCCGCAATTGAAGGACGTGCGCATCGACTATGCCTGGGGCGGCACGCTCGCGATCACCATGACGCGCCTGCCGAATTTCGGCCGTCTCGCGCCCAACATCGTCTTCGCGCATGGCTATTCGGGCCAGGGCATCAACATCGCGACGCTGGGCGGCAAGCTGATCGCCGAAGCCATCGCCGGACAGGCGGAACGCTTCGACGTCATGGCAAGGCTCAAGACGCCGAAATTCCCCGGCGGCACGTGGCTCCGCTACCCCGGTCTCGTCGCGGGAATGATCTTCTATGCGCTGAAGGACAGGCTGCCCTGAGAGGTGTCGTCAGCCTTCGGCGTCGAGGCTGCCCTCTTCGCGGATGATGTGGTCCATCGCATGAGCGGGCTTGTCGCAGCCCGCGCAGCCCACGATCTTCGCCGGCACGCCGACAGCCGTGCAATGCGCCGGCACAGCATGCAGCACCACGCTGCCCGCGCCGATGCGGCTGTATTCGCCGACCTCGATATTGCCCAGCACCTTCGCGCCGACCGAAATCAGCACGCCGCGCCGCACCTTCGGGTGACGGTCGCCCTGCTCCTTGCCCGTGCCGCCAAGCGTCACGTGATGGAGCATCGACACATCGTCTTCCACCACCGCCGTCTCGCCGATCACGATGCCGGTCGCATGATCGATGAAGACACCCCGGCCGACACGCGCCGCCGGATGAATATCGACCGCGAAAAGTTCCGAGATGCGGCTCTGGAGATAGAGCGCCATCGCCCGGCGGTCGTTGTTCCACAGCCAGTGCGCCACGCGGTAGGCCTGCAGCGCGTGGAAGCCCTTGAAGTAGAGGATCGGCTGGATATAGGAGTGGCAGGCCGGATCGCGTTCGTAATAGGCGACGATATCCGCCCGCGTCGCCTCGCCGATATCCGGCTGGTCGCGCATCGCCTCGTCGAAGAGCTCGCGAAGCTGCATCGAATGAACCTCGGCATTGCCGAGCTTCTGCGCCAGATGATAGGCGATGGCGTCGTTGAAGTTCCGGTGATTGAGGATCGTCGAATAGAGGAAGCTCGCGAGGATCGGCTCGCCCGCCGCCATCTCTCCTGCTTCCGCCCGCACGCGCTCCCACACGGGATCGCAGATGGAGAGCGGCTGGTTCCGTTCGGCTGCCTTCGACATATCCCGCTCCTTCCCTCGGGCCCGCTCCGGCGCATCTTGCGTGGGAATCGCGGGGCCGCATTCGCGGTTGAGCCCCGAGATAGCCACGGGGTCGATTGAAAAGAGCTTAATACATAGCGCGGCCTCATGCGAGTTCAATGGGAGAACCCTCTCGGCCTCGGCATCGCGCGTGTTAATCTTTCTCAAACGCAAATGACCGGAAAAAGGACCAGCCCATGCCCTTCGCCAAGGCCGGCGGTATCGACATCTTCTACGAGCGCGTGGGGTCGGGCCCCCGCCTCCTCTTCATCTCCGGCACCGGCGGCGACCTTCGCCTTCGTCCCAACGTGCTCGACGGCCCCTTTCCGAAGCACTTCGATATGCTGGCCTACGACCAGCGCGGCCTCGGGCAAACCTCCAAGCCCGACGAGCCCTACAGCATGGCGCAATATGCCGAGGACGCCGTGAACCTCATGGCCGCCATCGGCTGGGGCTCGGCGCTGGTGGCCGGCGTCTCCTTCGGCGGCATGGTCGCGCAGGAGCTCGCCATCAATCACCCGCATGTAGTCGAAGGCCTCGTGCTGGCCTGCACCTCGCCCGGCGGCGCGGGTGGCGCCTCCTGGCCGCTGCACAAGCTCATGGACATGGGGAACGAGGAGCGCGCCCGCTTCATGATCCCGATTTCCGACACGCGCCACGACGAAGCCTGGGCGAAAGCGAATCCCGAAACCTACGAGCAAATCGTCGCCATGGCCGCCGCCGATCCTTACGCGGGCGAAGAGGGCCACGACATGGGCCGCCGCCGCCAGCTCGAGGCCCGCGCGTTGCACAACACCTGGTCGCGGCTGGACCAGATCCGCTGCCCGACGCTCATCTGCGGCGGCAAGTATGACGGCATCGCCCTCCCCGAGACGCAGGAACTCATGGCCTCCCGCATCCGCGGCGCCCAACTCCGCTTCTTCGAAGGCGGCCACCTCTTCATGCTCCAGGACCGCACGGCGCTACCGGCGATGATCTCGTTTTTGAAGGGCGAAGATGCGGGCTGACCCGTTCCGGGACAACCCGCCAAGGAAGCATTAAGACGCGGCACCTACCCTGATCGTGAAAGCCACTTCACGACGGGGTCTCATGTCCGTTTCCAGTCTCGCTTCCGCCGCCGTCGCCAACCAGCAAGGCCAGCTCGCCCAGGCCATGCAGACCGCCATGCTGAAAGCGAGCAGCGAGCAGCAAGCCGCCATCGCCGACATGCTCACCGAGGTGGCGCAGGAATCGGCCAGGGCGGCCCCTCCCAAAGGCACCGGCACCCGCCTCGATATCAGCGTCTGAGGCGGACCGCGAACGATGGGCAGGATCGTTCCTTTCGAATCCCGATACCAGCGCCGTGCGCGCCGGGCGCCACACAACAAACAGCAATGGTTCTCTTCCCTGCGCGTGCGCGCCCTGTTCTTCCGCTGCGCCGTCGCCGCCGCTGCGCTCGCCCTCGCACTCCTCATTCTCGATCGCGAGCGGCAGCCCATAACGTCCGTTGAGTGGGCGGCGCACTCGCGCGATCTTCCAGACCATCGCTCCATCTTCGTCTATGACGGCGACACGATCCTGCTTGGGCAAGAGCGCATCCGCATTGTCGGTCTCGATACGCCGGAACTCGGCCACCTCGCTCGATGCCGCGAAGAAGGCGTCGCCGCAGAACGCGCGAAACAGGCGTTGATCGGCGAAATCGCCCGCGGCAATGTCGCGCTCGACCGCCAGGGCATTGACCGCTATGGCCGCACCCTTGCCCGCGTCACCGTGGACGGGCGCGACGTCGCCAGCACATTGATAGCGAATGGCCTCGCCCGCCCCTATAGTGGCGGGCGCCGCGACGGCTGGTGCGGCTGAAAACCGGATCGCCGCACGCCCTCCTTGCCCCTCGCCTCGGCCCACTCGCCCTTCCTCCTGCCGCAGCGGCACATGGGCCCCGGTAATAAATCCCGGGGTGACGCCGCATTTTGCTTGGTTGCCAGCCTTCCTTGCCACCTGTATCCCAGACAGCAGCGAAACACCTGATCCGGGAACAGCCTCTTGACCATCTCCTCCCCCACCACCTCCATGATCGCGAAGAAAGACGGCGTGATCGGCTGGATGATCTTCAACAATCCCGAGCGGCTGAACGCCGTCAGCCTCGAAATGTGGCAGGCTGTTCCGGAAATTCTTGCCGCTTTCGAGAAAGACGACGATATCCGCGTCATCGTGCTGACCGGCGCGGGCGAGCGCGCCTTTGTCGCGGGCGCGGACATTTCGCAATTCGGCGAAAGCCGCTCCAGTCCGGAAGGCATCCTCGCCTACGAAACCGCAACCGAAGTGGCCTTCGAGGGCATCGCCAATGCGTCGAAGCCCACCATTGCCATGATCGACGGCTATTGCATCGGTGGCGGCCTCGGCATCGCACTCTCCTGCGACATGCGCATTGCCGCCGAGGGATCGACCTTCGGCATCCCCGCCGCAAAGCTCGGCCTCGCCTATGGCGCAGGCGGTACCGGCCGCCTCGTCCATGTCGTCGGGCCTTCGTTTGCCAAGGAAATCTTCTTCACCGCGCGCCGCTTCACCTGCGACGAAGCGCTCGCCATGGGCCTCGTCAATCGCGTGACGACAAAGGAAGCGCTTGAAAATTTCGTGCGCGACTATTGTTCGCTCATTGCCGGGAACGCACCTTTGACCGTCGGCACCGCCAAGCAGGTGGTAGACGAGTTCACGAAAGCCCCCGGCAATTTCGACACCGATAAATGCGAGGCGCTCATCGCCCGCTGTTTCGCCAGCGACGACTACAAGGAAGGCCGCGCCGCCTTCATGGAAAAGAGAAAGCCGGTATTCAGGGGCAAATAAAGAATTTTTCCCTGCTTCTTATTTCGTCATTGCGAGGAGCGAAGCGACGAAGCAATCCACGGGCCGCAAAGGCAATCGCCAGCAGCCGTGGATCGCCACGGCCGCCTTCAGCGGCCTCGCGATGACGGTTATGGCGGCGTCGGCGGCGAACTCGCCGAAATCGACATGGCGGGCTACGGCCCCCTCGCCTACTCCGCCTGCAAGGCCGCCGTGCACCACTTCTCGCGCTGCGCCGCGCTCGAACTCGCGCCCCATTTCGTGCGTTCGAATGCGATCTGCCCCGGCGGCATCGCCACCTCCATCTTCGGCTCGGGGCTGGGCCTCGGCACGCAGGTCGCCGACCAGTTTGCGGAAGTGATGAAGCAGCATCTCGCGAAAATCCAGCCGACGCCGCGCTCGGGTCTCCCGGAAGACATCGCCAATGCCACGCTCTTCCTCGCCAGCGACGAGTCCACCTTCGTCAACGGCCAGACCATCGCCGTCGACGGCGCGCTCACCGCCGGGCCGATGAACACGCTCGGCAAGCACATCGATTTCGAGAAGGTGATCTCCGACTTCCTGTCGAGCCTGCCCGAAGACGCGAGGAAACCGGCATAAGGCCGGAACGTACCTAAAGCATGTACGCTTTACTTGAAAGACGTACTAAAATCGTGTACGATCCGTCATGATAAAGAGCTTTCGCGACAAGCGCACGGCGGCGCTGGCCGAGGGAACGGTCCCGAAAGGCGTTCCCACGGACATTGCGCGCCGGGCGGTCGTCAAGCTCTTCCTGATCGACACGGCCACCCGCATCGAGGATCTGCGCGTTCCACCCGGCAACGAGCTGGAAAAGTTGAAAGGGGACCGTGCCGGTCAGCACTCGATCAGGGTCAACCGGCAATGGCGCATCTGCTTTGTCTGGAGAGACGGTGACGTCTATGAAGCCGAATTGGTCGACTATCACAGTTGAGTAAGAGGAGATCGCATGACCCGCAAGATTCCGCTTCCCCATCCGGGTACCGTCCTCCGGGAGGAATTTCTGGAGCCGATGGGCCTGTCGGTTTATGCGCTGGCAAAGGCGATTGGCGTATCGCGCAGCCGCCTCAACGAAATCTGTAACGGGCGGCAGGGCATCACCGCCAATATTGCCCTTCGCCTCGGCCGCTTCTTCGAGGTAGACCCGCAGTGGTTCATGAACATGCAGGCGAAATACGACCTGCACATCGCCTCGAAAGCGCTCACAGATACGCTCGCGAAGATCGAGCCCCGCAGCCAGGCTGCCTGACTTTCGCGGTGGCCGTCACGCGCACATGCCGCCCCGCGGGCATCGTCCGCGGCAAATGGTCCGGATGGCTCTCATAGCCGGATTTGTGTTCCTTGCCGGAAACGGGCTTTCCCATGGCCACCCTCCCGATCTGTTTCACGAAATGACATGTCTGTTTCTTGAAAGGAGATGGACCTCCCGCAAGGATTTGGCAACCTCCCGCGCCTGGCGTATCGGGCGGAGACATCCATCCCGGAAGCGTGCAAATGGCCGAGCCATCCGAAAAACAGCCTGAAAGCGCCGCCGAACAGGCCAGGGAACAAGAACGCCGCCAGTTTCGCCGCATCGCCACGCGGATCGAGGGCCGCATCGTCTTTGCGGGTGTCGACGCCGAGTGCCTGATCCATGAAATGTCGGTCTCCGGCGCCATCGTGGAGGTCATGCCGCTGCCCGTACTCGGCACGGAAGTTGCGCTCGACGTGCCGGATGTCGGCTTCGCGCGCGGCGTCGCGAAGCGCTATCCCGAGCCCCACCTTGTCTCGGTCGAACTCGCCACGCCGCCCGCGCGCCGCGACCGGCTGACGGACAGGCTGATCCTTGCCGCCTTCCGCAATCCGCCCGAGCCCTCTCCCGCTGACGAATAGTCGAAGCCTTCTGCGGCGAAGGCTCCGGCCACATCACCGGCGAAACCCTCATCACCGATGCCGGCATGCACCTGGGCTTCGCCCCGCTCGCCGCACGGTAAAACCTGTCACGCCGGCAACAAATGCCGGAGTGACACTCTTGTTTTCCTGAAGCGCAGAAATCCTAACAAGCCAAAAACCCCAGCACCGCCTCTTTATAAGCGCGGTCCCCCACCGTCTTCATGTGGTCGCGCTTGGGCACCGTGAAGGCGCGTCCCTTCGGCATCCGCTCCGCCAGCGGCCCTGGCGCACCCGCCTGCACATCCGTCTCCCCCGCCACCACAAGCACCGGCCGCGAAATGCGCGGCAAGCCATCGGCGGGAAACGGCGCCCGCACCGCCTCGAAGCACGCGGCAAGCGCTTCGCGGTCCTGCCCGTTCTGATCGGCGAAGCTACGGAAGAGAAGCGCGCCCTTGTCCTCGATGCCTGCGGGATCGTCCGTCAGCAGCGCCTCGATCACGGGGCCGGGGTCGCGCTTCGGGTCGAGCAGCTTCGCCCCGACGCCCGCCGCGACGATCCTGTCGAAGCGTTCCGGAAATTCCATCGCCGCAACGAGTGAGACCATCGCCCCCATCGAATAACCCATGAGGTCGGCGCCCGGTTCTCCCAGATGGTCGAGCAGCGCCACGAGATCGCCCGCCATCGCGGAAAGCGTATAGGCATGCGCGTCATGCGGCTTGCCGCTTGCCCCATGCCCGCGCATGTCCGGCATGATGACGCGGTA
>JACIYQ010000209.1 GCA_014359855.1 Parvibaculum sp. | reverse complement strand
TCAGAAAGCCGGGCCGTTTTCAAAACCCAAAGCCGTCATGGCCCGCTTTATGCGGGCCATCCACGTCTTTGCGGCGCGGAAGGCAGGAAAGAAAGACCCCGGCTTTCGCCGGGGCAGGCGTGGATGACCCGCCAAAAAAGTTTAAAGGAGGGCCGGGTCATGACGGTTAAATTTGGAATTGAAAATTAAACCGGACAGCAGTGGAATAAATCGGGCCATGACGCCGGAAGTTCGGGAGACGCCGTCTTTCAGTCCGTTCCGCCCTTTTCGGCGGGCAGGCCGAGCGCCTGCCGCGCGGCCTTGCGGTGACGCGGTTTCATGTGGCTCGAGACGAGGCCGAGGGCGGCCATGAGCACGGTTGCGTCATCGGTGAAGCCGAAGGCGGCGACGATGTCTGGAATGAAGTCAACGGGCATGACGAAATAGGCGAGGGCGGCGAGAAGCGTCGCGCGGACGCGCATCGGCGTTTCTGGATCGCGCGCGCAGAACCAGGCGGCCGCCGCCTCCTCGGCGAAGGGCACCTTGCCGGCAACGCGCGCCATCTTCTTCCAGAAGCCTTCGCGCACGGTCTTCTCGTTCCGCGCCATGACGGCGGGAAGTTCGTATTTCGGATCGGCGAGTTCCTTTTCGGCGCTCTCCGCGTCCATATCGCCTCGAGAAGAGGACATGCCTCCCTCCGTGCTGCCTGCCGCCCCTTTGCCTTCACGCGTCTCCAAGATGGGGCGAAGGGCCTCGCCTTGCAAGCCAAGGGGGACGTTACGTAAATCGCCCGATCGCGCGGATAGCCCTTCATTCAACGATTTTGGGCTCGCTCTTTAGGTGCCGAATTTGTTAAATCGGCGCCAATCGGGCGGCCGGCAGAGGCCTCCCGCATACAGGGAAACGCAGGACCGGCCCACCAAGGTTCGCGCAGAGAAGGAATGACCCCATGAAACTCGACAGCAGCATCAGCGCCATCATCACGGGCGGCGCATCGGGCCTCGGCGCGGCCACCGCGCGCCGCCTCGCCAGGGAAGGCGTGAAGATCGGCATTTTCGATCTTCAGGAAGACAAGGGCGAGGCGCTGGCGAAGGAGCTTGGCGGCGTCTTCGCGAAAGTGAACGTGACGGACGAAGCGAGCGTCGATGCGGGCTTCGAGAAGGTGCGTGCGGCGATCGGCCAGGAGCGCATCCTCGTGAACTGCGCGGGCACGGGCAACGCGATCAAGACCGCCTCCAAGAACAAGGAGACGGGCAAGCCGGAGCACTTCCCGCTCGACAAGTTCAACCTCATCATCCAGATCAACCTCGTCGGCACCTTCCGCTGCATCGCGAAGTCGGCCGCCGGCATGCTCACGCTCGACCCGCTGCCGGATGGCGACCGCGGTGCGATCGTGAACACGGGCTCCGTCGCCGCGCAGGACGGCCAGATCGGCCAGGCTGCCTATTCGGCTTCGAAGGCGGGCGTCGTCGGCATGACGCTGCCAATCGCGCGCGATCTGTCGCGCGAAGCCATTCGCGTGAACACGATCCTGCCGGGCATCTTCGACACGCCGCTGCTCGCGGGCGCGCCGGAGAAGGTTCGCCAGGCGCTCGGCGCGCAGGTGCCGTTCCCGGCCCGTCTCGGCAATCCGGACGAATATGCCTCGCTCGCCTGCGAGATGATCCGCAACGGCTACTTCAACGGCGAGACGGTCCGTCTCGACGGCGCCATCCGTATGGCGCCGCGCTAATCTTTCAGCGCTTCAATGTGAAAGCCCCGGTGGAAACACCGGGGCTTTGTTGTTGTTCCGAGTGTGACTCGAATATTTCGTTCGCCGTCAATCGAACAAACTTCCCGAGAGGCTCTGGGGCTCCAGGAATGCCGCCAAGTTCTATGATTCTCACAAAGCCTTCGTCTGCATTGACCTCACTGCACATGAAGATTCGAGTGCGCCTGAGCGTGCGGTCTTGATTGGATTCGAAGACCGCATTTTTGGTTACCATGTCAAATTTCTCGCTCAAGGCTTCAAAGGAAATAATTAGAAACGACGCATCGTTGGGTAGGGGGGAGTAGTTAATTATCCGGCTGTTTTGTGGAAGCGCTGCTTTGATCGTGTCCAGAGACTCCAAAGTGTAGCCCCCCATCACAATGACCGCATGTCCGGCTGAGGCAGGAGGAATAAAGAAAGTTGCCTTTGTAGGCAGTGAAAATGGGTTGAGATAGTCAGTTGGAACTTCGAGTTGAAAGACTGGGGTGAAATGACCAAGTCCGGGGGGCGAGATCGGCTTACGCTCCCATTTGAAAACAGCGCGGTCGCGCTCTGGTGACCAATGTGGGCGCGCGTTTAGCAGCGCATAACGCAATCGATCCTTATGAAAACTGAACTTTGTACTGTGCTTCCCTTTGAAATCTGAGATTTTGAGGTAGACGTCATCTTTGTTGGGATTCGAAAAAGCGCGCCACACAAAGCCACGTCCCGTCGCTGCATTGCCGACAGAAAAACGTAGATTCACAGGGGCAGTCTTTTTCATCGGTTCTTTGGTCCACAAGAAAACCAAATCGTCCTGACCCGGCTTGTTGGGGTCATCCACGTCTTTCTTTTCCATCGCAAAGGCGTGGATGGCCCGCATAAAGCGGGCCATGACGAAATAAAGAAAGAGCTATTTCTTTCCTGCCTTGCCCGCCCACTTGTCCATGAGGGCCGCGAGTTTCACGTCCTTCTCCGACAATCCGTCCGCGTCATGCGTCGTCAGGACGACATCCACGCGGTTGTAGACATTCGCCCATTCGGGATGGTGGTCGGCCTTTTCGGCGGCGAGCGCGACGCGGCTCATGAAACCGAAGGCCTCGTTGAAGTCCTTGAACTTGAATGTCTTCTCGATGGCGTCGCGGCCTTTCACCTTCGACCAGCCCTTCAGCTTTTCGAGGGCTTTTTCCCGCTCTTTTCCCGTCAGTTTCGAGACCGCCGGATTGCCGCTCATTTTCGCCTCCTCGATGCACATGGTTTGCGGGCAGAGCCTC
>JACIYQ010000208.1 GCA_014359855.1 Parvibaculum sp. | reverse complement strand
CACATGAAGAAGGTGCCGCTCGCGCCGGATGTCGAGCCGCGCACCATTGCGCGCGGCACGCCGGGCTTCTCGGGCGCCGATCTCGCGAACCTCGTCAACGAGGCCGCGCTCATGGCCGCGCGCCGCGGCAAGCGCCTCGTCACCATGGCGGAGTTCGAGGATGCGAAGGACAAGGTGATGATGGGCGCGGAACGCCGCTCCATGGTCATGACGGAAGAAGAGAAGAAGCTGACCGCCTATCACGAAGGCGGGCACGCGCTGGTGGCGCTGCACATGCCGGCTTCCGATCCGATCCACAAGGCGACGATCATTCCGCGCGGACGTGCGCTCGGCATGGTGATGCGTCTGCCGGAACGCGACCAGATTTCGGTGACGCGCGCCAAGCTCCAGGCCGACCTTGCGGTTGCGATGGGCGGACGGCTCGCGGAAGAAATCATCTTCGGCCACGACAAGGTCACATCGGGTGCGTCGTCCGATATCGCGATGGCGACGAAGATGGCGAAGGCCATGGTCACGCGATGGGGCATGAGCGACAAGCTCGGCCCGCTCGCATACGGCGAGAACGAGGAGGAAGTCTTCCTCGGTCATTCCGTCGCGCGCACCCAGAACATGTCGGAAGAGACGCAGCGCGTCATCGACTCTGAAGTGCGCCGCATCGTTGACGAAGGCTACGACACCGCGAAGCAGATCCTTGTCGATCACATCGACGAGCTGCACACCATCGCCAAGGGTCTCCTCGAATACGAGACGCTGTCGGGCGACGAGATCCAGAACCTGCTCAAGGGTGAACCGCCCGTGCGCGATCGCGGGGAATCGGCGAAGCCCGTGGAAGGCCCCACTTCCGCCGTGCCGGTCACCGGAGCCAAGCCGAGCGACGGCCCGGTGGGCGTTCCGCCCGCCCCGCAGGGAACGTAATTCCGCAGGGAACATAAGGTCATGCGATAGCGAATAAAAAGGGAGGCTCGAAGCCTCCCTTTTCCTTTTGTCTTTTGGGTGCGTCAGTGCTGCCGGTCGGGCAGGCGGAGGACGGGGCCGTCGAGTGCATCGCTCAGCGTGATCTGGCAGGCCAGCCGGCTCGCCTCGGTCACGTCCTCGGCGAATTCCAGCATGCTCTTCTCAAGCCCTTCCACGGCGGGGCCCGTCTTCGCGATCCATTCGGGATCGACATAGACGTGGCAGGTCGCGCAGGCGGCGGAAATATTCGCCAATCGTGTCGTTCAGATAAAAATCCGGATTGCTGACGTCGATCCGGTCGAGCGGCAGGCGCTCGGCCTCGGACGTTGCCACGGTGGCGGATGCGAGTGCGGTCACGGCGTTTCCTCCCAGATGTGCCCGGTCCCACTATTGAGTAATATATCAACAGGTATTGAGCGGAGAGTGGAATGGGTGAAGCGCGGCGCTGCCTGCCGCCCGGTGTGCCGTTTATACGTGCCGTGGAAATCCGCCGATTCTCTAGGGAAAACCCTGCCTGTGACCACCTCCGTCAGAACCGCCCGCACGAGGCTCACTCCTCAGGCCCGTCGCGCCCAGCTTCTCGATTGCGCGCTGGCTGCCTTTGCCGAACACGGCGTCGCGCGGGCGACCCATTCCCACGTCGCGGAGAGGCGGGCGTCTCCGTGCCTGCGGTGCATTCCTATTTCCGCACGCGCGACGATCTCGTTGCTGCCGTGCTCGGCGAGGTCGAGACCTACCTGATCGGGATCGTGTCGCGCTCCCTTGACGACGCCAGGCCGGTTCATGAGGCGATCGAAGCGCTCGCGGTCAACTTCTCGCGCGATGCGAAGGAGAAGCCCGACATGATCAAGGTCTGGCTGGACTGGAGCACGGGTGTGCGCGCCGATGTCTGGCCGCGCTACATGGACATGCTGGAGCGGCTGCACGGGATCGCGGAGAAAGTCCTGGAGCGCGGCAAGAGGGAAGGCGTCATTCCGCCAGTGCTGAACGTGAAGGCAGCCGCCCGCACCTATCTCGGCGGCGGGCACACCGTGGCGCTGATGCAGTTTTCCGGCGCGACGCCACCCGAGATCGACGCCGTCATCGGCCATCTCGTGCGAACCGCCATGGGGATCGGACCCGGTGCGCCTCTTCCCGCCGCGGGTTGAGCCGTGCTCGCCGTCCGCGGGGGCCCGTGCTAGAAACCGGTCATGAGCGCGCGGCCCCTCATCTTCGGTATTCTCAACATCACGCCGGACTCCTTCTCCGACGGCGGAAAGTATTTTGCCGCCGATGCGGCCATCGCTCATGGACGCCAACTCGCGGCCAACGGCGCCGATGTCATCGATATCGGTCCAGCCTCGTCCCATCCCGATGCGGCGCCGGTTTCGGCCGAGGAGGAGATCCGCCGTCTCGCACCCGTCATGGAGGCGCTGACCGCCGAGCGCATCCCGGTATCGGTCGACAGCTTCCGGCCGGAGACGCAGGCTTTCGCACTTGCCCATGGCGCCCACTGGCTGAACGACATTCGCGGCTTTGCGGACGCAGCCTTCTATCCCTCGCTTGCGGCGTCCGATGCCCGGCTCGTCGTGATGCACTCGATCCAGCGCGAAGGAAACGCGGATCGCCGCGCGACGCCCGAAGGCGATATCGTCGGGCAGATTTGTGCCTTCTTCGACACCCGGATTGCGGCGCTGACGGCGGCAGGCGTCGTCCGCGACCGGCTCATCCTCGATCCCGGCATGGGCTTCTTTCTCGGTCCGAAACCCGAGACCTCCTTCGAGGTTCTATCGAGGACGGGCGAGATCCGGGACCGCTTTGGCCTGCCGGTCTTCATTTCGGTGTCCCGGAAATCCTTCCTGCGGGCGGTAACGGGCCGCAGTCCCGGCGAGGCGGGGGCGGCGACGCTTGCGGCCGAGATACTTGCGGTGGAGCGGGGGGCAGGCTGCATCCGGACCCATGAGCCGCGGCCCCTTGTCGACGCGCTGGCGGTTCTGGCCCGCTTCGAAACGGTTTCCGGGCGGGACTGAAAGAAATCGCAAGAAATATTTAACTGCATTTGGCGCATAGATTCCTATATTCGCCACATATGTTCGCATGAATGTGTCGTGGGGGCGTGCCGGGGCCGTGGGGGCTATTGGCTGGCCAGAGTGAGACACAGACCGAGACAGGGCGCGAGGACCGTTCAATTCATGGCCCGAAAATATTTTGGCACGGATGGAATCCGGGGCACCGCCAATACCGGAGACATGACCGCGGAAACGGCGCTGCGTGTCGGCATGGCGGCCGGCCGCGTCTTCCGGCGCGGCGAGCATCGCCATCGTGTCGTGATCGGCAAGGATACGCGGCTCTCGGGCTATATGCTGGAGCCTGCGCTCACCGCCGGTTTCACCTCCATGGGCATGGATGTTTTCCTTTTCGGGCCGCTGCCGACGCCCGCCGTCGCCATGCTGACGCGTTCGCTGCGCGCGGACCTCGGCGTGATGATCTCCGCCTCGCATAATTCCTTCCAGGACAACGGCATCAAGCTCTTCGGCCCGGATGGCTTCAAGCTCTCCGACGAGGTGGAGCTTGCGATCGAACACCACATGGACAATGGCCTCGCCGACAATCTGGCGGGCCCGCGCGAGCTCGGCCGCGCCAAGCGTATCGACGACGCGCAGGCGCGCTACATCGAGCATGTGAAGCACACATTTCCCCGGCAGCAGACACTTGAGGGCCTGCGCATCGTCATCGATTGCGCGAACGGCGCCGCCTACAAGGTTGCGCCCGCCGTTCTCTGGGAGCTCGGCGCCGAAGTCGTCACCGTCGGCACGGACCCGAACGGCTTCAACATCAATGAAGAGTGCGGCTCCACGGCGACCGACCGCATGTGCGCGACGGTGCGCGAGCGCCGTGCCGATATCGGCATCGCGCTCGACGGCGATGCCGACCGCGTCATCATTGCGGACGAGCATGGCAAGGTCGTCGACGGCGATCAGATCATGGGCCTGATCGCCCGGCACTGGAAGGAGATGGACAAACTCTCCGCGCACGGCGTCGTTGCGACCGTCATGTCCAATCTCGGCCTCGAGCGCTATCTCCGCACGCTCGATCTCGATCTCGTGCGCACACAGGTCGGCGACCGCTATGTCGTCGAGCATATGCGCCAGCATGGATTTAATGTCGGCGGCGAGCAGTCCGGTCACATCGTGCTCAAGGACTTCTCGACCACCGGTGACGGGCTCATCGCCGCGTTGCAGGTGCTTGCCGTTCTCAAGGCGGAAGATCGGCCGGTAAGCGAACTCACCAACGTCTTCGAGCCGCTGCCGCAACTTCTGAAGAATGTCCGTTTCAAGCGGGGCGAACCGCTGAAGGATAAGGATGTGCAGGACGCGATCCGCGAGGGCGAAAGCCGGCTCGGCGCGGGCGGACGCCTCGTCATCCGCAAGTCGGGCACCGAACCGCTCATTCGCGTGATGGCGGAGGGCGATGACGAAAAGCTCGTCGCCGCCGTCGTCAACGACATCGCCACCGTGATCGAGCACAACGCCGCTTGATATCTCCTCTCATGGCGCGAAGCTCGAGCGGGCCTTCACACCCCAATGGCCGTTTTCCAGCGTGACCACATAGATCGAGTCGAAATGACCGATCGTGCTGCCGCCCTTGCGGTAGCGCGCGAAGCGCGTGTCGAAATCACCTTGCCGGGGCCGGCATGGATCACTTCCCTGCGCTCCCAGTCCGAATGACCCCATTCCGCAAGCGCCCCTCGCTCGAAGGTGTCCTTCGGATGCCAGCCGGGCTTGTCGATGATGGCGAGCGTGCTCGACGCGAGCCGGATGCTCGGAAAGTTGAACGTCGCCTCCCAGGCGCCGAGGTCGCGCGCATTGAACGCGGTCATGAAGTCATCGAGGCATTTCTGCGCTCCGGCGATTGCCTCCGCGCGATCCGTCATGGACTGTATCTCCTCCCGCCCATTTGTGTTTTTCTAGTCCTCCACACATTCAAGAGACACGTCAATGCAGAACGGCAAACAGGGCCGCGTGCTCATCGTCGCGGGATCGGACTCGGGCGGCGGCGCGGGCATCCAGGCGGACATAAAAGCCGTCACCATCATGGGTGGTTTCGCCACGACGGCGATCACGGCGATCACTGTGCAGAACACGCTCGGCGTTCACGGTATCCATGAGGTGCCCGTCGATATCGTTGCGGCACAGATGCGCGCCGTGCTTGAGGATATCGGAACCGATGCGGTGAAGACCGGCATGCTGCACAGCGCGGCGATTGTCGAAGCCGTGGCGGAGGAACTTTCCCGCCTCGACGAGCTGCCGCCCCTCGTCGCCGATCCGGTGATGGTGGCAAAAGGCGGCGCATCGCTTCTCGAGGATGCGGCCGTCGCCGCGCTTCGCGAGGTGCTGATCCCGCTTTCGGCCCTTGTCACGCCCAATGTGCCGGAGGCCGAAATCCTCACGCGCCGCAAGATCGCCGATGTGGAAGGGCAAAAGGCTGCTGCCGATGCGCTGCTCGGTCTCGGCGCCGAGGCCGTTCTCATCAAGGGCGGCCATCTGCCGGGCGATCTCATCTTCGACGTGCTGGCGACGCAGGAGACGATCCAGATATTCTCGTCGCCTCGCATCGGCACGCGCCACACACATGGCACGGGCTGTACGCTCGCTTCCGCCATCGCCGCGCTCCTCGCGCAGGGCGTGGACCTCTCCGCCGCCGTCGCCGCGTCGCGCGACTATGTGCATGAAGCCATCCGCACAGCGCCCGGCTTCGGCAAAGGCCACGGGCCGCTCAATTTTCTTGCGGTACTCGACGAGGAAGATGTGTAGCGGTCAGATTTTCCGTTCCATCAGCGGCAGTTTGCGCCCCGGTATCGAGCCGGAAGGCGCTTCGCCGCAAATGTTGAAGCCTTCGCTTTCGTAGAAACCGGTGGCGTTCGGATCGGCTTCCACTCTCACGCGGTGAACGCCGTGGCGGCGCGCGTGGTCCAGCATGTCCTGCATCAGCCGGTGGCCGATGCCCGTGCCGATGTAGCGCGGTGCAACGAAGAACTCCTCCACATCGGCCGCGCCGTCATG
>JACIYQ010000207.1 GCA_014359855.1 Parvibaculum sp. | reverse complement strand
CGTGCCATAGGTCTCGTAGGCGATGGTAAACGGGCTCAGATTGACGCCGGAATCGAGGGCAAGCGGCTGCTCGGGGCCGAAGGTCATGGATGCGCGGTGCACCCTGATCCCGCCTTCCTCGAATTCCGCGCTGTCCGGACCGGCGGCGCCTGACGGGCCCGCGGCCTTTTCGATGGTGTTCATAGCGCCTCTGCGCCGCCTTTTTCCGGCTTGATTGGCTCCGAGGCGGGCTTTCGGGACCCCCGCCAAACAGGGTGCATAGCTAGGGATGCACCCCCCAAAATGTCAATGTTTTCTTTGATTTTAGCAGGTGGTCCCCGTATGAATACCGCTCTTGCGGGCCGGGTAGGGGGCCTGCCCGCGAGCCGAAATCCCCCGCCGGATGCCGCCGAATGACGACCGAGACAGCCACGCCCGAAAAGGCCCTCGCCGATGTCCGCAAGGAGATCGATGCGATCGATGACGCGGTCCAGGACCTTCTGCTGAAGCGCACGGAGCTCGTGGTCGAGGTCGCCGAGGCCAAGGCCCGGGCAGCGAGCGCTGCCGGCAAGGGCAGCTTCGTCGCCTTCCGTCCGGCCCGCGAGGCCGAGGTGCTCAGGCGGGTCGCAGGACGCCACAGGGGCCGGCTGCCGCTGCGCGTTCTCGTCCGGCTCTGGCGCGAGATCATGGCCGCGATGACGCGGATCCAGGGGCCGTTCCGGGTCGATGTCTTCGCTCCGCAGGGCGATGCGTTGAGCTTCTGGGATATGGCCCGCAACTATTACGGCTCCACGACGCCGATGGAACTGCACAGCAATGCACGCGACGTGTTGCGCCGTGTGGGCCATGACCGCTCGGCCATCGGTCTCCTGCCGCAGCCCGGTGTTGCCGCCGACGATGACTGGTGGGTGGGCTTTGCAACCGGCGGCACGAGCGAAATGCGTATCGTCGCGAGGCTTCCCTTCGTCGAGGTCGCCGAAGGCAATGACGGCGCACAGGCACTCGTTCTCGCCCACAGCACCTTCGAGAGCACGGGAGACGACACGAGCCTTCTCGCTCTCTCCACCGCCGGAAGCCTGAGCGATGCGCGCGTCGTCGCGCTTGTGAAGGACGCAGGTATCGACGGCAGGCGGATCGCCAGCGCCCGGATCGACAATGGCGTGGCAAAGCACGTCTATCTTGTCTCCGTTCCCCATCATCTGGCCGAAGACGATGCGCGCCTTGCGGCGCTCGTCGCCGAGCCCGTCGTCGAGGTCCGGCTGCTCGGCGGCTATGCCAACCCGCTGCTGCGCGAGAGCGACGGTGAGTGAGGGCAAGATGAAACGTCCCGAGCCCCAGAAGGGCATTCTGGAAATCGAAGCCTATGTCGGCGGCCGCGCGAATGCGGAAGGGGCCGGCAAGGTCTACAAGCTCTCGGCGAACGAAACGCCGCTGGGGCCGAGCCCGCGCGCGAGGCAAGCCTTTGCGGCGGCGGCGGAAGGCCTTGAGCTCTATCCCGATGGCGGCGCGAGCGAACTGCGCGAGGCGATTGCCGCGCGCTACGGGCTCGCGCAGGACCGTATCGTTTGCGGCGCGGGTTCGGACGAGTTGCTGCACCTTCTCGCCCAGGCCTATCTCGGCGAGGGCGACGAGGCGATTTCGACCGAGCACGGGTTTCTCGTCTACCCCATCGTCACGAAGGCGGCGGGCGCGACGTCCATCATCGTGAAGGAGAAGGAGCTTCGCACCGATGTCGATGCGATTCTCGCCGCCGTCACGGCGAAGACGAAGATGATCTTCATCGCCAATCCGAACAATCCGACCGGAAGCTATATTCCGGCCGACGAAGTGCGCCGCCTCCATGCGGGTCTTCGCTCCGATATTCTCGTCGTGCTCGACGCCGCCTATAGCGAATATGTGAACCGCAACGATTACGAGGCGGGGATCGAGCTCGTCGCGACGTCGGAAAATGTCGTGATGACGCGAACCTTCTCGAAGATTTACGGCCTTGCCGCGCTCCGCCTCGGCTGGATGTATGCGCCCGCGCATGTCTGCGACGTGGTGAACCGCATTCGCGGGCCCTTCAATGTGTCGGTGCCGGCGCTGAAGGCGGGCGTGGCCGCGATCCGCGATGCGGATCATGTCGATGCCG
Source organism: Parvibaculum sp. (assembly GCA_014359855.1). Lineage (GTDB taxonomy): Bacteria > Pseudomonadota > Alphaproteobacteria > Parvibaculales > Parvibaculaceae > Parvibaculum. Next base: position 6,967 of record JACIYQ010000207.1, on the reverse strand, counting down.
CGCGCCGTCATAACGAGCAATGGCTCAAATGGCTCACGGAAGAAATCGCCGGTCTTGGCCTCACCGTCGAGCCGAGCGTTGCGAACTTCCTGCTGATCCGTTTTCCGCATGAGCAGGGGCGGACGGCGAAGGACGCGGACGCCTTTCTCATGAAGCGCGGGCTTATCCTGCGCGCTGTCGGGAGCTACGGACTGCCGGATTGCCTGCGGCTCACTGTGGGTTCGGAAGAGGCGAACAGGCTCGTCGTGAAGGCGCTCGCCGACTTCATGGGCCGGAAGGCAGGTGCGTCGTGAGCGCCCCCCATTTCGACAAGGTCGCGCTGATCGGCCTCGGGCTCATCGGCTCCTCGCTCGGCCATGCGATGAAGCGCGCCGGACTTGCGAAGCATATCGCGGGACATGCGCGTTCCGAGGCGACGCGAAAGCGCGCGCTCGAAATCGGTTTCGTCGACAGTGTTCATGGCAGCGCGGCCGATGCGGTCAGGGATGCCGGCCTCGTCATCCTCTGCACGCCGGTCGGTGCTCTCGGCGCCATTGCCGCAGAGATCGAGCCGCACCTCAAGAAGGGTACGATCCTCACAGATGTCGGGTCGGTGAAGCTCGCCGTCATCCGCGACATGGGGCCCCATGTGCCGCAGGGCGTTCACTTCATACCCGGCCATCCGATCGCCGGCACAGAAGAGTCCGGCCCCGATTCAGGTTTTCCGGAACTCTTCGACAATCGCTGGTGCATCCTCACGCCGGTGCCCGGCACCGATCACGAGGCGGTCGAGAAGCTCAGCGCCTTCTGGACGGCCTGCGGGTCGACGGTCGATGTGATGGAGCCGAAGCATCACGATCTCGTTCTCGCGATCGTGAGCCACCTGCCGCATATCATCGCCTACAACATCGTCGGCACGGCGAGCGATCTCGAAACGGTGACGCAGTCGGAAGTCATCAAATATTCCGCCTCGGGGTTTCGCGATTTCACGCGCCTTGCCGCGTCCGATCCGACGATGTGGCGCGACGTTTGCCTCAACAACAAGGAACCGATCCTCGAGATGCTGGCGCGTTTCTCGGAGGATCTGACGGCGCTTCAGCGCGCGATCCGCTGGGGCGATGGCGACAAGCTTTTCGACCTCTTCACGCGCACCCGCGCGATCCGCCGCTCCATCGTCGATGCCGGACAGGATATCGCGGCGCCGAATTTCGGGCGCAATCCGCCGCACCCGAAGCCCGGCGGCGAGAGCAATCAGTAGAGCGGTTCGAGCCTCGTGACGGCGATGGGGCCGAGATAGAGCCGTCCGTCGCGCATGATGACGGGCACCCGCACCTCGTTCGACTTCTGGCCCTGGAACTGCGAGATGAGAACGAGGCCCGCAAGCGCCACGCGCGCATCGCGCTCTTCCACGACACCGTCCTCCACCATCGCGTCGAGCAGGCCTTCGAAGCCGGTGATGCGCGCGTCGAGCTGCCCCTCCGGGCGATGCGCCGCGTCGAGGCCGAGTTCGCCGCTCGCATAGAGGTCGAGCGGTCCCCATTTCACGACGAGATCGGAAATGGCGAGCGTACCGTTCGCCGCCTGCCACTCCCGCATCAATTCGACGAGACTCGCATGGTCTGCCTGCGGCACGCCGCGCAGACGCGTCTGTGCAAGGAAGAGCGTCATGTTCGGTCCAAGCGCGGGGACGGGCGCTGCCCCGGCGATATCGACATCCTCGGCCTGAAGCGCAAGGTCGTAGCTGTCCGGCACCTCGCCGCCTTCCGGCGTTTCCGCTGGCCGTGCATGAAGCTGCAGGCGTGTCGCGGTCATGTGCTTGATCTCGCCGCTCGCACCCAGCCGGTGTTCGCCATCGAGCGCTTCGATGTCGATGGCGAGGCGGCCGAAAGGACGCGCGGCGAGGGCGACATAGCTTGCCCTTGCCGAACCGGCCGTGAAGCGCGCTTCGTTCCGCTGCCGCTCCCTCGTCCGAAGATCGCGGTAACTGAGGCGCTGTTCGCCCTCGAGCGTCAGGATCGCATGGCGAAGATTGTAGGGTAGCAGCGACAGCGACGCCCCCTTGCCTTGCCATTGCCATTCCTCCGGCGCATCGGGCGCGCCGGCGGCGGGGGAGGCGAAGTTTGCTTCGATACGGAAGGGATAGCCGCCGACGGAAAAATCGTTCCACGAGGTTGCTATTCTCGTTTCGCGTGCCGCGAAATTCTCGACGGCCTTCCTCACTTCGCCGGACACGCCTATCCAGTAGACCGTGTAGAGCGCGACGGCGCCCGCAAGGGCGAGCGAGGGTCCCACGATACCCCAGCGTATGCCCGTTCTTCCTGTCGCCGCCGCTTCGTTCATTGCCTCGATTTCCGTGTCGCCGTGGCGCCGCTTTTGCATCCGCACGGCGCATGCCTATAGTTGCCCGCGCGAGCGGAGTTGTCAGCATGCAGGATTTGTGGGTTTTTGGATATGGGTCGCTCATGTGGCGGCCGGGTTTCGAGTATGAGGAGCGGCGTCCGGCGCGTTTGCGCGGCTATCACCGCGCCTTCTGCGTCTATAGCCATGTCCATCGTGGCACGCCGGAAAAGCCGGGCCTCGTGTTCGGGCTCGATGCGGGCGGTGCCTGCCGGGGCGTCGCCTTCCGCGTCGAAGCCCGTCGCGCCGAGGATGTGCAGCGCTATCTGCAGGCGCGCGAGCAGGTCACGCTTGTCTATCGCGACGTGATGAAGCTGGTGGAACTCGTCGATGACGGTTCCCGCGTCGAGGCGCTCTGCTTCGTCGTCGACCGCGCCCATGAGCAATATGCGGGCCGCATCGATTTCGAAACCCAGGTGCGCCTTATCGCCGAAGGAGAGGGGCGTTCGGGAAAAAATCCGGACTATCTTGAGAGCACTGTGCGCCATCTCGACGAGGCGGGGCTTTCCGACGAAGGGCTCACCCGGCTCTGGCGCGCCGTAGAGCAGCGTCTGCGTCGATAACGGGCGTCCCGGTGAAGCGGCCGAGTTCTTCGAGCGCCGTGCGGATGTCCTTCTCCCGGGCTCTCGTCTGCTTCACGCCGGGTTCGAGCCAGAGCCCCTTCATTTCGATGCGGCCCTCGGCGCGATGCGCCTTCACATCGGCGCGGCCCACGAAGCGGTCGCCCGCGATCAGCGGCAGAACGTAATAGCCATATTGCCTCTTCTTCTCCGGCACGAAGACCTCGATGCGATAGTCGAAGCCGAAAAGGCGCATGGCGCGCTTGCGGTCGCGGATCGCGGGATCGAAAGGCGAGAGGAAACGCATTTCGCCGGGCGCCGGTGCTGCGGCGGCAAGGCGTTCCTCGATATCGGCGGGTGCAAGGGCGGGGCACCAGTCACCGTCCACGCCTTCCACTGTCACCTCGACGATTTCCTTTCGCTTCAGCGCACGCATAGCCCAGGCCTTCGCGCGGGCGATGGAGACAAGCCCCCAGAACCCCGCGATCTCCTGCGGCGTCGCAATCCCCAGCCGGTCGAGGGCTTCGCGGCAAGCCCAGCCGGTCGACGCCGCCTCGCTCGGACGCGCATTGCGCTTGTCTTCGGGGATCACGCGCGAGGCGAGGTCGTAGACCTTCTCGAAGCCTTCGCGTCTGGCGATGGCGACTTCGCCTGTCCGCCACAGCGTTTCGAGTGCGGTCTTCGATGGTCCCCAGCCCCACCAGCCGCCGGCTCCCTTGTCCTCGAAGTTGCGCGCCATCAGCGGTCCCTCGTGCCGCAGCCGCGCCCGCACGTTGCGCAGCACCTTTTTGCCTTCTCCGCCGATGCGTTCCTGCCAGCGCGGGTTTGCCGCGATCCTCGCCTTCGCGGCACGAAAGCGGTGACGCCAATGCGGATAGAACTCGATCGGAATGAGGGACGCGTCATGTGTCCAGTGCTCGAAAAGCGACCCGTGATCGTGATGGAGTGCGCCCAGATGCTCGCGCCGATAGCCCGGCGCGCGGGAGAACAGGATCATGTGATGCGCGCGCTCGACCGTGTTGATCGAATCCATTTGCACGAAGCCGAGTTTCCGCACGAGACCGAGCGTCTCGCTTTCGCCATGTGCCTCTGTCCTGTCGAGGCTCAACGCATGGCTGTCGAGGAAAAGGCGGCGCGCATCGCTGTTTGAAATGCAGAGCGGCGTCATCGGGAGAGATCAGCTTCGCGGCTCAAAGACGAATTCGAGTTTCAGTCCGTCCGGATCGGCGAACATGATGGCGTAGTAGCCCTCGCCATATTCGGGATAGTCGGCGGGCGGATCGAGGACCGCCGCACCGATTTCGATCAGGAGCGCGTGCAGCCGGTCGACATCCTCGCGACTTTCCGCGATCCAGGCGATGTGGTGGAGCCCCGGCGAATAGCGGTCATGACCGCGGCCCGCGTTCGGCCCTCGCGCCTTGAAGATGCCGATGCTCGGTAGGCGGTCCTTCGAAGAGGCGTGCTCCCAGTCTATGCCGTTCGCGTCTTCCGACCAGCGGCGATAGCCCATATGGCCGAGCACCGCATCGTAGAAGGGCGCCGATGCCCAGGGGTCCGTCACCGTCAGGTCGATATGATGGATGAAGCCGCGCATGATCGGGCCGAACTCAACTGCACTTCGAATAGCCGCAGGAGGTGCAGGTTTCGCAGCCTTCCTGCTTGACCATGCCGCGCTCGCCGCAGCGCGGGCAGCCCTTGAGCGAGGTCACGGCGGGGTTTCCCTGCGAGGGAGGATCGCCCGCAACCGCGCGCAGCGCTTCCGTCAGCGGCTTCTCGTTCTTGCCCGCGATGAAGCCGGTGTCGATCATGTGCTGCTCGATCACCTCGCCGATGGCGGCAAGGAGGCTCGGCACATAGCGGCCCTTCATCCAGGAGCCGCCGCGCGGATCGAACACGGCTTTCAGTTCCTCCACCACGAAGGTCACGTCGCCGCCACGGCGGAAGACGGCGGAGATCATCCGCGTCAGCGCGACGGTCCAGGCGTAGTGCTCCATGTTCTTCGAGTTGATGAAGATCTCGAAGGGGCGCCGTCTGCCGTCCTGGATAATGTCGTTGATCGTGATGTAGATCGCGTGGTCGCTTTCGGGCCATTGCAGCTTGTAGGTGAAGCCCGGCAGCACGGTTTCGCGCTCCAGCGGCTTCGACATGTAGACGACGCCGTCCTTCTCGAAGCGTTCATGATGTGCTTCCGGGGCAGCAAGCGGCAGGGCGGGCTGTTCTGCCGGTTGCGCCGCGGCAGGCGCTTCCTCCAGCGAGAGAACGGAACCGCGCACCTCGCTCGGGCGGTAGGTCGTGCAGCCCTTGAGGCCCTTTTCATAGGCGTCCATGTAGACGCTCTTGAAATCCTCGAAGGAAATTTCGGCGGGCACGTTGATCGTCTTCGAGATCGAGCTGTCGATGAAGTCCTGCACCGCCGCCTGCACGGCGATGTGCTCGGCCGGCGTCAGTTCCTGCGCGTTGACGAAATAGTCGGGCAGCGCCGCTTCCGCGCCGAATGTCTCGCGGTAGCGCTCGACCGCGAAGTCGCGCACTTTCTCCTCGCGCCGCGTGCCGTCCGGCATCAGAACCTTCCGCGTATAGGCATAGGCGAAGACAGGCTCGATGCCCGACGAAACATTGCCAGCGAAGAGCGAGATCGTGCCGGTGGGCGCGATGGAGGTCACGAGCGCGTTGCGGATGCCGTGTTCGGCGATCGCCTCGCGAACGTCCCTGTCGAGCCCGGCCACCGTTTCGCCAGCGAGATAGGCGTCGGCCACGAAAAGCGGGAAGGGGCCCTTCTCCTTCGCGATCTCGACGGAAGCGAGATAGGCCGCGCGCGACAGCGCCTTCATCCATGTGCGGATGAGTTCGATCGAGGCGTCGGACCCGTAGCGAGCGCGGCACATGATGAGCGCGTCGGCGAGCCCCGTCACGCCGAGGCCGATGCGCCGTTTCGCCTGCGCTTCGTGGCGCTGTTCGGGAAGCGGAAAGCGCGACACGTCGATCACATTGTCCATCGCCCGCACGGCAACGCGGACGAGTTCGGCGAGTTCCTTCCCGTCGATATGTGCGCCATCTGTGAAAGGCTCCTTCACCAGCGCGGCGAGATTGATCGAACCGAGAAGGCAGGCGCCGTAAGGTGGCAGCGGTTGCTCGCCGCAGGGGTTCGTCGCGTGGATTTCTTCGGCGTAGTAGAGATTGTTCCGCTTGTTGATGCGGTCGATGAAGATGACGCCCGGCTCCGCATAGGCATAGGTCGCCGCGATGATGCGGTCCCAGAGTGCGCGTGCCTTGAGCGTCTTGTAGACCCTCCCGCCGAAGGCCAGTTCCCAGTCGCCGTCGCGCTTCACCGCTTCCATGAAAGGATCGGTCGCGAGCACCGAGAGGTTGAACATGGTGAGGCGGCCGGGCTCCTGCTTTGCCTCGATGAAGGCCTCGATGTCCGGATGGTCGCAGCGCATCGTCGCCATCATGGCGCCGCGCCGCGAGCCCGCCGACATGATGGTGCGGCACATCGCGTCCCACACATCCATGAACGAGAGGGGGCCGGAGGCATCCGCGCCAACGCCCATCACCGGCGCGCCTTTCGGGCGCAGCGTCGAGAAGTCGTAGCCGATGCCGCCACCCTGCTGCATGGTCAGCGCGGCTTCCTTCAGGTTCTCGAAGATGCCTTCCATCGTGTCGGGAATTTCGCCCATCACGAAGCAGTTGAAGAGCGTCACGTCGCGGCCCGTTCCGGCGCCCGCGAGAATGCGGCCGGCGGGCAGGAAGCGGTAGCCTTCCATCGCCGTGCGGAAGCGCGTTTCCCATGCCTCGCGCGCTTCGGGCGCCTCGGCCTCGGCCAGCGCCTTCGCCACCCGGGCCCAGCTGTCCTCCACCGTCAGGTCGAGCGGCGTCCCGTCCGCCCCGTGGAGGCGGTATTTCATGTCCCAGATCTGTTCGGCGATGGCTTTCATGAGGTGGAGCCTAGCGGGGTTCGGGCGACAAGCAAGTTCATGTTTTGTCTACAAAGAGTTCCCTGTCTGGCCCAAACTATATGGTTGTTTTGATTA
>JACIYQ010000206.1 GCA_014359855.1 Parvibaculum sp. | reverse complement strand
GCGTATCTGCCTGAAAGGGTATCGGCTTGACGACGCAATCCCCGGAAGCGCCCGCGCTTCCCGAGCACTATCGCGAAATCCTGACGCTGATGAAGGAAGGCCGCCGCAAGGTGGCGGAGGAGCGCTGCCGCGCCCTGCTCGCCGAGACGCCAACCGACGCCGACCTCATGGCCCTGCTCGCTTCGATCATCGTGGAGCGCGGCGCATTCGACGAAGCCGAAAACCTCTTGCGGCATTCCCTCAAGCTGGCGCCAACCGAGCCGACGCCCTGGATCAATCTTGGCCGTCTTCTGCAGCAGACAGGACAATGGGGAGAGGCTGTGGCGGTCTATGAGCACGCAACCGGTCTTTTCCCCACGCATCCCACGCTCGCCGCAACGCTCGGCCAGCTCTATCAGCGCGCAAACCGCTTCGCCGATGCCGAAACGCAATACCGCAACGCCATTGAGAATGGCGGCAGGCCCGCCCTCAATGTTCAGCTCGGCATGGTGCTGCTCCGGCAAGAGCGCGTGGACGAGGCCATCGGCGCTTTCAACACCGCCATCGCCCACAATCCGAAGCTTGCCGCCGCCTACGGCAATCTCGGCAATGCGCTGCAGAAAAAGGGCGACATGGAAGCCGCTGCCGCAGCTTACGAAAAGGCCGTGGCGCTCAATCCGAAAGACACGGTTTCCTACGTCAGCCTCGGCATGGCGCAGTTGAAGCTCGGGCAGGCGCGCGAAGCCGCCGAAATCTTCGAACGCGCCCTCGCGGTTCATGGTCCCGAGCGCCGCGCCGCCGCATGGCTGCCTTATGCCCGCGCGCAGGAATTCGGCGAAATGCCCGCCGGCTACCGCGCCGAGATGGGCGAACTCGTCTCCCGCCACAAGCTCACTCCGCCCGCAGGCTACGCGTCCTTGGCGGAACTCAACGCCGCGCTCGTCACCGCCCTCGATGCGGACCCGACGCTCGTCTGGGAACCCACAGGCAAGGCAACGCGCAAGGGCGGTCAGACCGGCCTGCTCCTTGATGCGCCGCGCGAGCCTTTCATTGCCTTCGAAAGGGCCCTCCGCAGGGTGATCGACGCACATTTCGACACGATCCGCCTGCAGCCCGGCCACCCCTACCGCTGCCAGGTACCGAAGACCTACCACCTCGATCTCTGGGGCACGCTCCTTTCGGAAGGCGGGCACCAGCATTCGCATATCCATGTCGGCGGCTGGATGAGCGGCGTCTATTACGTTTCCCTGCCCTCGACACTCGGCAAGGGCGACGGGGACAAGGACGGCTGGATCGAGTTCGGCAACCCGCCGCCGGAGTTCGACGCGGTCTTCGAACCGATGACGATTACCTACGAACCGCGCGAGGGCGATGCCTTCTTCTTTCCCTCCTATCTCTTCCACCGGACGCTGCCTTTCTCGGGCAATGAGCGGCGCATCAGCCTCGCCTTCGACGTGAAGCCGACAAGCTGGCGCTGACGCAGGCGCTTCGCTTATCATGGCCGTCTCTGGGAGGAGACAATGACACCCGAAGAAAAGGCCCGCCACGTCGCGGCAGTGGAAGCGGACGGCTACACCATCGTGCATGACGCGATCGCGCCGCCCTCCTCGACGAATTGAACGACACGCTGCTCCGCCCACGCGAATGTCCTGCCGGTGGTCGAAGGCGTGCTGGACGAAGGCTGTCTCGTCTCCTCGCTCTCCTCGATCTCCATCGACCCCGGCGAGAAGGCACAGCCGATCCATGCCGACGATCAGGTGATGCCGGCGGCCAAGCCGCACATCCCCTTCGTCTGCAATTCCATGTGGGCGCTGACCGACTTCACCGAAGAGAACGGCGCCACGCGCATCATTCCCGGCTCGCACAAGCGCGATGCCTCCCCCGAATACGGAACGCATTACGACAGCATCCCCGCCGAAATGCCGAAAGGCTCCGTCCTCGTCTGGCATGGCAGCCTCTGGCATGGCGGCGGCAAGAGCCGCGACTTCAAGTCGATCTGGTATCTCGCTTAGTCCAGAAGCGCCGGCAGCAGCGTGATGTCGGCAATGACATGGTCGGCGAGCGGCGCGAGGTCCGCCTCACCGCTTGTTCCCGTCAGCACGCCGACAAGAAGCCCCGCCCCCGCCCCGCGGCCCATTTCGAGGTCGTGCATGTTGTCGCCTACCACCGCGACCTCGCGGGGGGCGAGCCCCGACGCCGCGCAAAAGGCGAGCGCCATGCCAGGTCCGGGTTTCGTACCGTGTCCGCTGTCATAACCGGCCGCGAAGTCGATATAATCCGAAAGCCCGAAGCGCAGGATCGTCCCTGCCGCCGATGCCGCCACGTCGTTCGTCGCGATGCCGAGCGTCAACCCTCTTCCCTTCATCGCCTGAAAATAGCGGCGGAGATCGGTGACAGGGATGGAACGTTCCGGCCCGAGCTCGGCAAAATAGCCATCGAGTCGCGCGACGAGCTGCTCCCGGTCGCTAACGCCGAGAATGCTGCGCCATGCATCGGCAAGCGCGAATGTGTCCCCCGCCGCCGCGATGCTCCCCGCCTCGAAGCGGCCTGTTTGCTCCCTGTATCCGATGGAAGCGAGCATCGCCGGTACGAGCGAAACCTGCCCGCCCGCAAGCGCGGCCGCCACTTCGCTCAGGATCGGCCCCCAGGTGCCGTGATAGTCGAAAAGCGTCCCGTCCTTGTCGAACAGCACGCCCTTTATGCGGCCACGCCCCGCATTTCCTCCGTTTTTCGTCATCTTGTTCCGTTCCGGCACAGTTCCGGCTTATAGTGCGACCCGGGACGCCGTGCAAAAAGTCGGGAGAACGCCGCCATGCGAACCTTCAAGATCGTCATCGTCGTGGTCCTGATAGCGCTGCTCGTCGGCGTGACAGGCGCAATCTACATGCGGAGCGAAGCCGCGGCGATTTCCGTTGGCTCCCTCTTCGGACTGGTACTCCTGTCCTTCCTCTACGACAACTGGAGCATCCTCTTCGGCGGCGATGCCACCCCCGCGCAAGCCCCCCGCGGCAAGACCGGCGTCGCCATCGGCCAGGCCACCGCCCTCACCCGCTTCGGCGAGGGCGAGGTCCACGGCGCACCTGGCTACAAGGGCGGCTGAACCCTGGCTTTCGCGCGCGTGCCACTCCGAGGTGATCTCCCAAAGCTCCGGGTGCGGACGTTCGTCCTTCGCCACGCTTTCGCTGCCGAAATAGAGATAACCCGCGATCAGCATGTTCTGACAAACCGCGTCGGCCGGAAGAAGCTGCTCCCATTCCGGAATCTTGATGCCCGGCTCCACCATGGTGAGGGCCTTCGCGGAGCGCCGTGTCAGCAGCAGGTCGATCGTCTCCGGGGATTTCGGCACGGCGGCTCCTTTGCATTCTGTCGGGTAAGGCCGGTTTTACTTATGGCTCCCGCTTTACTTAGGCAAGCCCGCCCGCCAACATATCCGCACAGAACTTGGGGGCTTCTCATTGCGACACATCTGTTTTCGCGGAGTGACGACCCTGTCCGTCGCGCTCGCCGTCTTGCTGTGGGCGCGCGGCGCCCGGGCGGGTGGCTGGCCGCTCGAGCCCGGCACGGGCGAAGTCATTGTCAGCTTCACCCGGCTTTCCGCCGGCGAACGCTTTGAGTCCGACGGCACGAAGCGCTGGACGAGTCACTACACCAAGCTCGAAGTCTCGCCCTATGCAGAGTATGGCGTCACGAACTGGTTGACGCTGGTCGGCGAGGCCGCCTGGTCGCGGCAGGAGACGAATTTCTTCGGCACCGAATACGCCGACGAGGATTTCACGCGGCTGAAAGCGGGCGGACGTATCTCTCTCGGCGACTGGAAGGAAACGAGATTTTCCTTCCAGCCAATTGCGACGGCCCACCTCGCCTCGACGAGCGACGACCCCTCCGCCACAAGAAGCGGCGACATTGACCTCGAACTTGGTCTCGTGCTCGCGCGCAGCGATACCGTCTGGAACATGGAAATGTTCTCGGTGCAGGAAATCGCCTGGAATTACCGCGATCGCGGCAGGCCGGCCGAAGCGCGTGCCGACATCACGCTCGGCGCGAAGCCTTGGGCCAGCACCATGCTGCTTCTGAAAAGCCTCAACACCACGGCACTGGGCCCGACCGATGTGGGCGATTCCTACACCGCGAACAAGCTCGCCGTCTCTTACGTTCAGACGCTGCCGGAAGAACTCGCCCCCGGCGTCTCGCTGGAAGTCGGCATGGAACAGACGATTGCCGGGCAAAACACCGTCGACGGCACGACATGGCGCCTCGGCCTCTGGTACCGCTTCTGACTCAGGGCCCGGTGGAAGCGCGAACGCCCTCCTCTGAAACACTCTCCGCCTTCATCTCGCTGCCCATCAGCCCCAGCACATCCGTCTCCGGCGGCGCGTCGCTGCCGCTTCTAGGCACGGCCGCCTTGAGGTCGGCCAGTGTGAACCCCATCCTCACGTCATAGGCGCGCTCCGTCTGGTTGCGGAGCCGCCGCTGCGCCTCGTACCAGGCGCGCTTCGTCGCGCCGTCCGGACAGGTTGCGAGTTCTTCCGCCGTCGTTGCGCCCCAGCGCAGTTCCGGGCAGTGATGCGGATCAAAGGAAAAATCGAAAAGCCGCGCACGCGCCTCCTCGAAGCCGAGCCGCCGCGCCGACCCGTCGCTTGCCGTATAGACGACCTCGCAGGCCTCCGCCTCCTGCCGGTAGGCTTCTGCGATGTCGCGCGCGACATCGTCGCCCTCATAGGCAAGCTTCGAATCGCCTGTCCGCGCCATCTCGATGAAGCGCGTGATCTGTTCGCGCAACTCCACAAACGACGTCTTCAGCCGCGCGTCGCGCGACGGCGTCGAATAGGTCTCCCAGTCGCCGGACGTACCGTAGATATTGTCGGGCAAACGCCCCGGCTGCGCGCGGCTGCTGAGACCCGCCTTCACCGCAATATCGATCGACTGCGCGCGGTAGTGCAGGTCGTCGCAAAGCTCGCGCACCATCAGCCGCGTTTCCCCCACGGGCTCGTAGGCGACGTCGCCCTTGGCCAGCGCGGCCCTCACATAATCGTAATAGTCGAGCCGTTCGCCCTTGTAGACGAAGCGCGCACCCATCCACTGCGTCGCGCGAGGGCTTTCCGTGCCGAAAAACTGCTCGTCCGACCAGTCGGAAAGCGCATCGTCTGCCGCAAGTTCGACGCGCCCGCCATACCACGTGCCGTCTGCGCCCTGAACCGCACCCACGAGTTTCGTCGGCCGCCAGTTCTTGAAACCCGCGCCCATCTGTGCCGAGGCGCGCACGAAGCGCTTGCCGTAGGACCCGCGCGTCAGCGAATTGTCCGGATGCGCATCGATGAAGCGGATGCGCCCGTCATCCTCGACCTTGTAGACGACCGCGACATGCCCGTTCGGATCGTAGATCACCGTCCCCGGACGGATCGCCCCGCGCGCGATCGTCACCGGATAGAAATCGAAAAGCTGTCCCTTCGTCTTTCCCGGCGCAAAACGATACATCGCGCTCGACACGACATTGTTGATCGCGTTGAGAACGCTCCGCCCGTTCGGGAACGCGCCCTCCAGATGCGGCAGCACATCAGTCCGCGCATAGACGTAATTGCCATACCGCGAATAGCGCAGATCGTTGGAGCTGCCGACCGCCGCCACGCCGCTCGTGTAGGAGAAGGGCAAGCCGTTCTTCCACGCGAAATAGGCCCTGAGCGCATAAGGCAGGTCCGCGCAATCGGCATAGAAGAACATGCCCTTCGGGTCGCTCGCCCGGTAGATATTGTGCGGCCCCTTCAGGCACTCGTCGAAGGTCCGGCATCGGCTTTCGCCGATCGCCGTCACGAACTCGCCGAAGGCGCGCTCGTCGCTCTCCTTCCATTCCGTCTTGGTGATGCGCCAGCGAAAGGCTTCGGGCGTCTGGTAATAGGCGGGGTCGATTGTTTCGCCGCCACTCGCCACCGGCGCCATCGTCGCTGCGCCGGATTCTGTCGCCTCCGCTGCCCCCGCCCCCAGGACACAAGTCGCCGCGAGCGCGAATACCGCACCCTGCCATATCCTCATTCGCGTCATGTTCGAAAGCCCCTCGCCGACGATCAGCAGCAGCACCCCTCAGCGACTATTTAACCATAAGGAACGCCCCTTGTCCCACCGCACCTGGAAGGCGTGCTGCGCCAGGGCCGGAGACACCCCGAACGAAAAAGCCGCCAGCGGTTACCCGCGGCGGCTTTTCTTCTTCTGCGAAACGCTCACTTCAAATCTGGCGGCGTCGCCTCCTCGCCAAGCGCCTTCACCACGTCGGCAAGCGCCATCGTCTTCTGGTCCTGCGAACCGAGACGGCGGACCGAGAGCGTTCCCTCTTCCGCCTCGCGCTTGCCCGCAACGAGGATCGCCGGCACCTTGCCGACCGAGTGCTCGCGCACCTTGTAGTTGATCTTCTCGTTCCTGAGATCGAGTTCGACGCGAAGCCCGGCAGCGCGCAACTCCTCCGCCACCTTCACGGCATACGCATCCGCATCCGACGTGATCGTCGCTACCACCGCCTGCACCGGCGCCAGCCACATCGGCATCTTGCCCGCGCAACTCTCGATCATGATGCCGATGAACCGCTCCAGCGTGCCGAGGATCGCGCGATGCAGCATCACCGCATATTTGCGCGAGCCGTCTTCGGCGACATAGGTCGCATCGAGACGTTCCGGCAGCACATAGTCGAGCTGCAGCGTGCCCACCTGCCATGAACGGCCGATCGCATCCTTCAGGTGGAATTCGAGTTTCGGCGCATAGAAGGCGCCCTCGCCTTCCGCAATGACGAAGTCATGTCCCGTCGCGCGCAACGCATCGCCCAGCGCCTTCTCCGCCGCGTCCCAGCGCTCGATGGTGCCGCCGAAATTTTCCGGCCGCGTCGCGAGCTTGATGACGACGTCGGAAAAACCCATGTCCTGGTAGACCGCATTGAGCAGATTGACGAAATGCTCCGTCTCCGACTGGATTTGCTCTTCCGTGCAGAAAATATGCGCGTCGTCCTGCGTCATCTGGCGAACGCGCATCAGCCCGTGCAACGCGCCATGCGGTTCGTTGCGATGGCAACAGCCGAACTCCGCCATGCGCATCGGCAGGTCGCGATAGGATTTAATGCCCTGGTTGAAAATCTGCACATGCGCCGGGCAGTTCATCGGCTTGATCGCCATGAGGTCGGCCTCGCCCGACAGCACGGGCGCATCATCCTCCGTATTCGGAATTTCATCGGTCGATGCCGTTACCGTAGAGGCCCTTTCCTATGCC
>JACIYQ010000205.1 GCA_014359855.1 Parvibaculum sp. | reverse complement strand
GTCAGTCCGAGCGCAAGCCTTTCCGCCCCCGCCCATGCGATCATCGCACCATTATCCGTGCAGAGTTTGAGCGGCGGCACAACAAATTCGTATCCGCATGCGTGAGCCGACACCATCAATCGTTCGCGCAGCAGCATGTTGGCTGCCACGCCGCCCGCGACGACGAGGCGGCGGTGGCCGGGCGGAATCGCCTCGCCGGCGAGCGCCATCGCGTTTTCGGTGCGCTCCGAGAGGACGTCCGCGACCGCGCATTGAAACGAGGCGGCGATGTCGGCCTTGTCCCGGTCCGTCAGGGCTCCAAGGCTTTCCGCCGCCTGGCGCACCGCGGTCTTGAGGCCGGAGAAGGAAAAATCGCAGCCGGGCCGGCCCTTCATGGGACGGGGCAGGGGAAAGCGCGAGGGGTCGCCGTCGCGGGCCGCGCGCTCGACCGCCGGTCCGCCCGGATAGCCGAGTCCCAGCAGCTTCGCGACCTTGTCGAAGGCTTCGCCCACCGCATCGTCGATGGTCGTGCCGAGGCGGCGATACCGGCCAATGCCCTCCACCACGAGAAGTTGGCTGTGGCCGCCAGAGACGAGCAGCAACAGATAGGGAAAGGGAAGGGCGTCCGTCATGCGGACGGTCAGCGCATGGCCCTCGAGATGGTTGAGCGCGATGAAGGGAAGTCCGCGTGCAGCGGCGATGCCCTTGGCGGTCATGAGGCCCACGATCACGCCGCCGATCAGCCCCGGCCCTGCCGTCGCCGCGATGCCGTCGAGGTCGTCCCAACCGCACCTCGCGTCTTTCAGCGCCCGCGCGATGAGCCCGTCCAGATGTTCGACATGGGCCCGCGCCGCGATCTCCGGCACGACGCCGCCAAAGGGGGCATGCTCCTCGATCTGCGAGAAGATGGCATTGGAGAGAATTTCGCCCGGCACGTCGCGGCCTCGCCAGCGCACGACGGCAGCGGCGGTCTCGTCGCAACTTGTCTCGATGCCGAGAATGGTCAGGGGTTCTGCCACGGAAACGCTCGAAAAAAGGCCAGGCCCTCTCTCATCGGCGGGCCGAACGGGCTATAAGGAGCCGAAGCGGCCGCGTGCCGCCCGGAATATTCCGCTGGCATACAACCTTAGAGACCCTGCATGCAACGCCGCTACCGCATCGGCACACGAGGATCGAAGCTCGCCCTGATACAGGCAAACGAAGTTGCCCACCGTATCGCGCTTGCGAGCCATGCGCCTGTCGAGGAGGTGACGGAGATTGTCGTCATCAGCACGGCGGGCGACCGGGTGCAGGACCGCGTCCTGTCGGAAATCGGCGGCAAGGGGCTCTTTACGCAGGAAATCGAGGAGCAACTGGCCGATGCGCGGATCGATGTCGCCGTCCATTCGATGAAGGACATGCCGACGGTGCTGCCCGACGGGCTCATCATCGATTGTCTGCTCGAGCGCGCCGATCCGCGCGACGCCTTCATTTCGCTGACTGCGGGGTCGCTCGCTGAAATGCCCGCAGGCGCGCGCGTCGGCACCTCCTCGCTTCGTCGTGCGGCGCAACTGCGGGCACGGCGTCCCGACCTCGAGGTGGTGCCGTTCCGCGGCAATGTCGACACGCGGCTTCGAAAGCTCGGCGAAGGCGTTGCCGACGCGACCTTCCTGGCGGTGGCCGGGCTCACCCGTATGGGCCTTGCCGGCAAGATCACGGCCCCGCTCTCGCCGGAAGACATGCTGCCCGCCGTTGCGCAAGGGGCGATTGGTATCGAGCGCCGCGCCGCCGACGACGAGGCCGCTCATCTTCTGGCGAAGCTGCACCACGAAGAGACGGGGCTTCGCATTGCCGCGGAGCGGGCGTGCCTTGCGGTGCTGGGCGGTTCCTGCCGCACGCCGATAGCGGCTCTTGCCGAAATAACGGGCGAGCGCATGCGGCTTCGTACGATGATCCTGACGCCGGACGGTGGAGAGATCCACGAGACGGAACGGGAAGGCCTTGCCGCCGATGCGGTTATCATGGGCGAGGATGCAGGCGTGGAGCTTAAGGGGCGCGCCGGTCCCGATTTCTTCGACACGGTTTGATCCCATGCGCCTGCTCGTTACGCGGACGGAGGAGGACAGCGCGCCGCTAGCCGATGCGCTGGCCGCGCTCGGCCATGAGGCGGTGACGGCACCGCTGCTCACGATCCGCTTTCTGGACGATGTCCCTTTGCCGGAAGGGGCGTGGCAGGCACTCCTCGTCACCAGCGCGAACGGCGCGCGGGCGCTGGAGCGGCGCAAGGATGTGCAGCCGCTCCTGCAGCTTCCCGTCTTCGCCGTCGGTGCCGCAAGCGCCGATGCGGCACGGGCGGCGGGCTTTGCCCATGTCGAGGCGGCCGGCGGTGATGTCGAGGCGCTGGCCGAACATGTGGCCGAAGTTCTCGTTCCAGAGAAAGGACCGCTTCTCCATGTGGCGGGAAGCGTGGTCGCGGGCGATCTCGCGGCGCTGCTTGGCGCAAAGGGTTTTCGAGTGGAGCGGGCCGTACTCTATGAGGCCGCGATAGCGCATACTTTGCCCGACGTCGCCCGCGAGGCTCTCGAAGCGGGAAAGCTTGACGGGGTCATCCTTTATTCGCCACGGACAGCGCGGGCCTTTGCGTCGCTTGTCACCGATGCGGGGCTTCAGGCCTGTGTGAAGGGTCTTGCCGCCTATTGCCTGTCACCCGCCGTTGCCGCCGCGCTTGAGTCTCTTCCAGATCTTACGGTGAAAATTGCGCGACGGCCGGACCAGGCGGGTTTGCTCAGTATTCTGCCTGCCTGATTTTCCCGGAACTTCGCCCTGACCCGCGCGCTTTGAGCCTCTATAGTGGCCGCAAGCGGCGGATTCTCCC
>JACIYQ010000204.1 GCA_014359855.1 Parvibaculum sp. | reverse complement strand
AGTTCGGCGAGGTCGAGCGTGCCGGCCACTTCGTAACCGAGATAGGGCTCGTCCTCGAGCACCTGGGCGGCCTCGGCCGCGTTCTCCCGCGAGCCGATGATGAGCACAGGCGCGGTCCAGCTGCCGTACCGCTTCAGGACATGTCTCATCGCGATACGGGCCACCGGCACGAAGAGAAGGGCCCATATCCAGGCCTGGAGCAGCCAGAGACGGGAGAAATAGTCCTTTACGATGTATTGAAGGAAGCCGTCGACCAGCGCGACGAGGGCGATCGCCTTCACGATCTCCTTCGCCTCCGCCCAGAAGGGGTGCGCTTCGAATAGTGGCCTTTGGCCGCCCACCAGAGGATCGGCAGCATGGCAAGGAAGCCGATGCTGACGAGGCGGCTCGAAAGCTCGCCAGCCTCGATCGCGAGGAATTCCGTATTCAGAACCTGCACATTGATGCCGAGTGCGATGTATCCGGCGACCGCTTGCGCGAGGGCCAGCGCGCCCAGATCGCCCAACAGAAGCATGAAGCGGTCGGCAAGCGGGGTAAGGCGCGTGCCCGTACCCCGGCCTTCGCGGTGGATGTTTTCGAAGCCCGCGATGCGGGGGCCGGTGACGGGGGTCACCCTTTCGAAAGCCTGTATGTCCTTGTTCAGTGCAGTCACGATGCTCACGCCAACCTGTATCCGAATGCGACAGTCGGTTGGGGAGAGCGCAAGTAGCGCGCCAGCGCGGAATGTTCCGTTTCGGGCGTGCCGGGATGGTTAACCCGGCATGTGTGCGGACATCGTCAATGCGTGGTCAGGGCGGTTATGTCCTGACGAATAATCCGCCCGAGGGCGGAAAGAATTCTCAAATTGGCGCGCAGGCGCCGGTCAAAGCGCGGTGCGTCCTGCCTGCGCGTGCCGCTGACGTCAAGCTGCCGGAAAGCCGCCCCGCGTCTGATCGAGTTGATTGCGAGTTCCGTGCCGATGGAGTTCGTATGGTCGAAGCCGCCATTCTCGGCGGCAAGTTTCAGGTCGTAGCCCTTCATGCCACAGAGGATGTCGCGCACGCCAAACCGGACACGGACATAGACGCCCATCACGATCTCCGCAAAGCGTTGCTTGCGGGGACGGACGCCGAGTACCAGCGGCACACGCTCTTCCGTGAGCAGGGATTTGAAGCCGGTAATCAATGACGGGTCGTGCTCTCCATCCGCATCCATCGTGATGGCAAAGTCGAAACCGAGTTCAAGCGCCTTCTCGAAGGCGCGGTTCAGTGTGCCGTCATAGCCGAGATTGCATTCGTTGCGGACGACAATGGCACCTGCCTCTGCGGCCCTCGCGCCGGTTTCGTCGGGCGATGCATCGTCGACCACGATGACGTCGGCATGTTCGCGCGCCGCCCTGACGACGGGCCCTATCGTTGCCGCTTCCCTGAAAGCCGGAATCAGGATCGCTATGCGAGGTCGGTCCACAGCAGTTCCTTTCCGGCTTCCTTGCTGGCCGTGAGGCGCTTGCCCAGAACTGCGGAAAGCGCATCGGGTGGAACGGCGCCTTCGGGGCAGGGCCGCAAGGCTTCGAGGTGGTCTTCCGCAAGAACCGTCCCCGCTTCGAGCGCGGTCTTGAACCTCAGTGCGCGGCGCTGGATGACCACCGTCTCCATTTCGTTCTTTTCGATCCGTTTCATGCCATTGCCGAGAGCGGCCTCGAGCTCGCGCGTCGCATCGACCATGGTGCGCCACGTGACCGGGTTGAGGGCGAAGGAATGGTCCGGGCCTTCGCGCGAATTGTCGTCCGTGAAATGCTTTTCGACCACCCGGGCGCCCAGCGTTACGGCACCGAGAACGGCGGAATGCCCCGGCGTGTGATCCGAGAAGCCGAGCACCATACCCGGCCAGCGCGCCGAGAAAGTTTGCAGGACACGCAGGTTCACATATTTGAAGTTCTCGAGGCTGCCTGTGTAGTTCGTGTTGCACTGCATGAGGCAGAGCTGTTTGTTGTGCCGAAGAATGAGACCGGTCGCGGCCTCGACCTCCGCCATCGTCGCTGCTCCGGTGGCAAGAAAAACCGGCTTGCCGGCTTTGGCGATGTGCTCGATTTCCTCGTGATAAGTGATATCGCCCGAGCCGATCTTGAAGGCGGGAACGATGTCGCGAAACATGTCCACGGCCTCGATATCGTACGGCGTCGTCATGAAGTGGATGTCCGCCTTGCGGCAGGTCTCGAGCAGTTCGGGCGTCCAGTCCCGGCGCGTGTGATACTGGTCGTAGACTTCGGTGACCGATTTCTTCCACTTCGCCTGGTGCGAGACCTGCCCCTTTTGTCCTTCGAAACCGGCTTTGCTGACGATCTTGTCGGCGAGGAAGTGCTGGAACTTGGCGCAATCGGCTCCCGCCTCCTTCGACTTCCAGATCAGATCCTTTGCGCGTTCCAGGTCGCCGTCATGATTGGCGGCGATGTCCGCGATGAAATAGGCCTGCGCATCGAGAGATATCTCATGCGTTCCGATGCGAAGCGATGTGTCGTACTTCATGGGACGATTTCTCTTTGTATTGCTGCAGGACGGAAGCAACCACTTCGGTCAGTGCGGGTAGTTTGTAGCCGAGAACGGCCTCGGCGCGATGCACATCAAGGCCGAGGCAATGCGCGCGAGGTGCTGAAAGCTGGTGGACCGAACCAATGGTTGTGGCGGTGAGATTCTGTCCGAGTTGGCGTGCGATCTCGCGCACGAACTGTTCCTTGGTATAGACCTCGCGCGCGGCAAGGTTGTAGAGGCCGGATGCACCGGCTTCCACCAGATCGAGAGCGGCGCGGGCAAACGCCGTCACGTCGAGCGAGGAGGACCATGCGTCGCTGAAAAGCGTGGCGGGGCTGTCATTCTCGGCGACGCCGATCGCCCATTCCGCAAGCGTTGGATTTTCCCAGCCACGAATGCCGACGATGCTGGTGCGGAGCACAAGCGCATTGGGCGCGGTCAGCGCGAATGCCTCGGCCGCGAATTTGGTGCGTGCATATTCGTTGACGAGAGATATGGGCGCCGTTTCGGCATGGGGGGCGGCGCCTCCTTCGGTGAAATAATGATCGGTCGAAACATGGAGCAGCCTTCCGCCGGTCGTTCTTGACCATTCGGCAAGGAAGGCCAGAGGGCGGGCGTTCACATGCCACGCGAGAGTTGGATCGCTTTCGCAGAGTTCGACGTTCACGAGCGCGGCGCAGTTGATGACGAGATCTGGTTCTTCGGCGTCAAGCAGGGCGCGAAGGGCGGTATCGTCTGCAATGTCCACCTCGATCCGGGCGCCACGTCTTGCGGCGTCGCGCAGCTCCAACCCCCGGCGCCGCGCTTCGCGCGCAACCGCCTGACCCAGCAATCCTGTGCTGCCGAGCAGGAGCGTTTTCATTCAGTTCCCGCCATCGAACTGGAGAAGCATGTGAACCTCCGAGGAAAGGTGCCGCCGGTCGAGGGCTTCCTGCATTCCGTCCACGGCGGGCCTTATCATCTCCGCCCAGAGCTTTGCCGCCCCCGCCGTCTTTTCCGACTGCGTCAGCCTTATGAGGATGTTCCGGTAGAGATCGACGATATCGGCGCCGAACCACCATTCCGCCACGCGGTTCATGCCGAATTCGCGACAGGTCCAGTCGAGCGAGGATTCCGAGTAGAGATGTGTATGCGCGCCGGAAAGGTGGCGCTGCATGACATCCTGAAAAGCGGCCTCGATGAAGACGCTGGGGCTGAAGAGCGGCACGGAAATATAGACATAGGATACAGCCGAATTGGCCTTCAGCGCGGCGAGGAGTTCCCGTGGCTGCTGGAGATGCTCCAGGACGCCGATCAGGGATACGACCTTTGCCTCTATTCGCCCCGCAAGCGCCACCGTATCGTCGAGCGCATGGGTCTCCACGAGTGTCTCGCCCGCCATTTCGTTTGCGAGAGCCGTCTGGGTTTCCGAAACTTCATACCCCCGAACGTTGTCGAGACCGACGGAGCGCAGCGCCGAAACGAAATAGCCCGAGCCCGCGCCTATATCGGCATAGGCAAGGGCCTTCGGGCTCTCACCGTGAGCGGCAAGGGAGTCGGCGAGGAAGCGGGCCTTCGGTACATATATTTCGCTTGTGCGGGTGCGATAGGCTTCGCGATCCGCGGCACTGTAATCCCGGGCATAGGCTGCACCGCCGGCTTCCGTGTACAGCGCGGCGCAGAACGTATCGCTGTCTTCATGCGCGCCGTTCAGATGGCCGCAGCGGGGGCATACGAGATAGTCGATGCCGAGCTTCGAAAAGCTGACGGTATCGATCGGCCCATCGCAAGCCTTGCAGCGCAGCCGCCGCGGCTCCTTCGTGTAGAGCCCGGCGAGATCGCGCTGCCGTTGCAGGAGTTCCTCATTCTCGTTGAAGAAGTGAGGCTTCAGCGAAAGCAGGGGAGCACTTGGTTTGCCGTATCTTTTCATCTCGGTCGGCCTCTTGCGGTCGGCGGGCGTCAGCGCTGGCGGCGCATGGCGTTCAGGGCGGAGAGGCCGGGATCGGCCTCACAAATCCGAAGCGTTTCCTTCCAGGGCGGTATGCCCGATCCCAGCAGGGGAAAGAGCGCACGGCAGAATTCGAGGTCTTCGGGATAGTCGAGTGTCCAGCGGAGTTTCCCCAACTCCTCGCTTGGACCTTCGAGCGAGATGCGCTTGATTTCCGGTGCCCGGCGCAGCCAGGGCGTCACATGTTCGCGGTCGTATGGTTCGGTTGCTTCCTTCCAGTCGCGCTCCATGGAGGCCCATGTGAAGGCCTCGCAGTCGAGCCCATGCGGATAGCGGTGGACGAAATTGTTGGCGGCGTAGTCTGCCTTGGGGTCGGCGAGAAGCGCGGCGAGAACTTCGCCGCAGAGGCCCGGGTCGATCAGCGGGCAGTCGCTCGTCACGCGCATGATGACATCCGCACCGAGATCGCGCGCGGCGGTGTAGTAGCGGTCCAGTACATCGTATTCCGAGCCGCGCGCCACGGTGGCGCCGCAGGCTTCCGCTTCGGCGGCAACCGGTTCCTGCTCGGGCCCCTCCGGCACGGCGCAGCAGACGATGTCGATACCGGGGATTGCCGCGCATCTCGTCAGGACATGCGCAAGCACGGTCGCGCCGGACACTTCCTCCAGGACCTTTCCCGGCAGGCGGGTCGACGTCATGCGGGCCTGAACGATCACGACATTGGGCATGGCAGTCTCGATATTCCTTTACCGGGCGGTCAGGCGTCGGCGCGGGCGTTGTAGGCCTTGATTTCGTCGATGCTCAGGAAGTGCGGGTTGATGCCGGAACTGTATTCGAATCCCTGCGGCACGATTACGCCGCGTTCCTCGATGTTGTTCGTCAGGTAATCGACATCGCCCCGGAAGAACTTGATTGTCGGACGGATCACGAAATGATCGCTGAATTCGACGGTCAGATGCGAATCGTCCGCCGGGCACATGGTCTCGTGGAGTTTCTCGCCCGGCCTGATGCCGATGACCTCCTGCCGGAGATCCGGCGCCATGGCTGCTGCCAGATCGGTGATGCGGACGGAGGGAATTTTCGGCACGAAGATTTCGCCGCCATGCATGCGCACGAAGTTCCGGATCACGAAGTCGACGCCTTCCTGCAGCGTGATCCAGAAGCGCGTCATGCGCGCATCCGTGATGGGCAGCGAGGACGCCCCCTCGGCCATGAGCTTCCTGAAGAAGGGGACGACCGAGCCGCGAGAGCCGACGACATTGCCATAGCGCACCACGGCGAATCGGGTCTTCTCATGGCCGACCATGTTGTTGGCGGCGACGAAGAGCTTGTCGGAGGCGAGCTTGGTCGCGCCGTAGAGGTTGATCGGATTCGCGGCCTTGTCGGTCGAGAGGGCCATGACCTTTTCGACGCCTTCCGCGATCGCCGCCTTGATGACGTTCTCGGCCCCGTGAATGTTCGTCTTGATGCACTCCATGGGGTTGTATTCCGCCGCGGGCACCTGCTTCAGTGCTGCCGCGTGGATCACGAAGTCGACGCCCCGCATCGCCTGGCGCAGGCGTTCGGCGTCGCGCACATCGCCGATGAAGTAGCGCATTTGCGGCCCCGAAAATTCCTGGGACATCTCGTATTGCTTCAACTCGTCGCGCGAAAAGACGATGATGCGGCGCGGCTTGTGATGGTCGAGAAGGGTGCGGACATATTTTCGGCCGAAGGAGCCGGTGCCGCCTGTGATGAGTACGGATTTATTGTCGAACATCCGGGTTTTTTCGCTCTCGTTTGGGGCCCCGATTCATTGCACGATAACCCTAACGGGGCCTTAACCATGATGGCGAGCACCGATTGCGGAGATTGCGCCGGGCGCATGGCGTCCGGGGGAGGACATTCTGTTCGATCTGAGAGAATTCAGGCTGCCGGACGGGCGTGAGCTCCTGCTCTACGGCCACGCGCGCCTGCCTTCGCCGCCCGGAGCGAGGGACATGCGGCTTCCTGGTTCGACCCGTTCGGCCCGCCGCGTGGCGACTGGACGGATTATGTCGCCGGGCCGCGCTATTCCTCGCGGGCAGGTCGCTTGCCGATGCCGATGTCGCGCGCATGGCGCAACGCGCGGAGAACCTCTATTGCGGCGTCAATTGCGGCATTCTCGATCGGATGGCATCTGCCGCAGGCCGCACGGGTGAGGCGTTGCTCCTCGATTGCCGGACGGGGACGGGACGGCCCGTCAGTGTGCCGGCCGCCTTCCGCTTCCGGGTCGTTCATTGCGGCGAAGCGCGGCGTCATGCGGTCGGCGCCTGTAACGAGCGCCGCCGCGCCGTCGAGGAGGCGGCGTTGCTTCTCGGGCTTTCCGCGCTCCGCGACGCCGTGCCGGAAAATGTCGAGCACCTGCCCGCTGCTGTGCGGGCGCGGGCGCGTCACGCCGTTACCGAGAACATGCGCGTGCTGGCCGCGGTTGCCGCGCTGGAGGCGGCATGGTGGGGCCAGGTCTCGGCGGCAAACCCTGAGGCATGGCTGGTCGCCGGGTGAGCAGCCGGCCATGTCCAGGGCCGGTCAGAGCGTTTCGTCTTCTTCTGCGTGCTGCGCCAGCCGGTCCAGGAAACGGTACAGGAAGATACCCGCCGCGACGGCGACGATCGTGAAGACAATTGTCGGATCGAGCTGCTGCGGGACATAGGGGTCCGCGGAAACGAGCAGCACCTTCTCTCCGACCTCTTCGTAGTGGCGGTCCTTGAACGGCCAGACCGCGAGCAGCGAGCCGCCAAGCACGCCGATCACCGTCAGCAGGGTCTGGCGGTAGAAGTGTTCGAGCATCCAGCCGATCATGCGGGAAAAGAGCAGGGCACCCGTCACCACGCCAGCGGCCAGCGGAGCGATGAAGGAGAGGTCGAGCTTGCCCAGCGCTTCGATCGCATCGGTATATTTGCCGAGGATCAGGAGCACGAAAGAGCCGGAAATACCGGGCACGAGCATCGCCGCCACCGCCGCTATGCCGCAAAGAAAGATGAACCAGCTGGCGTCGGGCGTGCGCACGGGCACGAGGATCGCGGCGAGAAGGCCGAGAACGACGCCGAGCGCGATCCAGAGCCAGCCGGTCACGCCCTTTACATGTACATGCGACAGCAGGCCGGCAATGGAGGCTGCGATCAGCCCGAAGAAAAAGCCGAAGGTGATTTCCGGCAGGGTTGTCACCAGCATCGACAGCGGAACGATCCGGCTGAAAATGATGAGCGACAGCAGCACGCCGATGCCGATGGTGCCGAGGAAGAGAATGTCGATGTGCCGTGCCGCCGCGAGCATCTGGCGTCCGGCGAGAAGCCGCAGGAATTCCCTGTCCACATGGGCGATTGCGCCGATCAGCCGCTTGTAGATGCCGAGAATGAGGGCCATCGTGCCGCCGCTCACGCCGGGTACGAGATCGGCCGCGCCGATGCACATGCCGCGCAGCACCTGCCGTGTCGGGTTTACATCGTCCTGGCCGTCGGGGCTGAGACGGTTCGCGAGGCTCGTCCAGAACGAAAGCGCACGATCCACCGGCGTCAGGGCCGCGCGATAGATGTGCCAGGGGATCGGCGTTCCCGCGAGGATCGCTCCGGCGATCAGCGCCACGGTGCCGCCGCCGATCGCGGCATCGCTCGCCCAATGCGCGCCGGCGGCAATGTGGGGGAGCGTAAAGAACAAGACGAGCACCACACCGGCAAGGCCGATACGCCAGTTGAAACCGCGCCACCAGATCGTGGCGAGAGCCATCGCCAATGCCGCGCGGTCTCCGGGAAAGCTCGTATCCGAACCTTCCTGAACGGTCGACCACGGAACGGCGATCCGGATGGAGTTGAAACCGTCGAGGACGCGCGATGGCGACGGACGCGGATTGAAGGCGAGAAGATGTTGAAGCGGGATGACGGCGAGCAGCAGCACCACCGTCATGAGACCGAAGACGAGGCCGTGCCGGAAGCGCGCCAAATCGCCGGAGCCGATGTAATTGATGTAGATGCCAAGGGTCGTCAGCATCAGGAAGATGTCGAAACGGGTGCTTCCGGTGAGCGCCCAGATCGTCGCCCAGATGTCGCTCGTGCCGGCCGTGCCGTTCATGACCTGAAAGACCCGGACGTCGAAAAGGTCCCACCATTCGCGGGTGAGCGGCCATATCCACGAAGCGAAGAGCAGAAGGCCGGCGGCGGTCCAGCCGGCAAGAGGCTTCCATCGCCAGCTCTTTGGCAGCGTGAACTCGCTCGGATTTTCGTTGGACGTCATCAAGGTCTCCGGCATCGTCCTGCCCCAGAATCATCGCCGATTCTAGCGTGCCGGCACGGTTTTGATATGCGAAACCCGCGCGATGCCTGTGCCGGGTTCAGTGCCACGCCGGCAACCATCCGCCATGCGCTTCGATGAGGTCGTCCACAAGCGACCAGATTTCATCGAGCGAGAGTTCGGCCGCCGTATGCGGGTCCATCATGGCGGCAAGATGCGGCGGCAGCTTGCCCACACGCGTCGGCGTGATGCCGTTCGCGTCCACGAGACAGGGCACCTCCACGCAGGTCCCGGCGGGCAGATTGTCGATGAGCCCGTTATTCGCCACATTGCCGTTGATGACGGCGGGCTTTCCGGTCGTGACCGCGCGCATGATCTTTGCGCCGTATTCGCCGGAGAATTTCACCTCCAGCCGGTTCGCGGAGACGAGTTCGAAGGCCGTGCTCTGCACCGAATGGCACAGGCCGGCATGGCGAATATCGGGCGCAAGCTTGTTCAGCAGGATGCCGCCCACCAGATTTTTCATGAAGACGGTGCTCCCCGCCCCGATCATGCAGACTTTCGTCATGCCCGTGCTCCCTCTTTCACGGGGGGAGCATCCGCCAGCGCGGGCGCGCTTGCAAGCGGAGCGGTTTCCGGCAAATTTGATGCGCAAGGAAAGGGAGGCTCCATGCCGCAAGCGAGTTCGAAGGCGACGGACGTCTCGATCGGTGTCTGCTACTACCCCGAGCACGGGCCGGAGGCGGTCTGGGCGGAGGATGCGCGGCGCATGTGCCCGAGCGGCTCGCCGCCAAACTCGAGCGCTTCGAGGGCACCATTCTCGCCGGTCCGCGTTGCGGCAGCCGCACGGCCTCGCATCGCATTCCGGACAATCTCGCGCCGGGGCCGCACGCACTACATTGCGGGTGCGCCGGACGAAGCGCTGCTGCAGCGGATCGTCGCCCGGCTGGCGGGGGCGGCAGGCCTTGAGACGCTCGATCTTCCCGCCGGGCTCCGGACGCGAACGCGCGGAAGCCACCGCTTCATCTTCAACTACGGGCCGCAACCTGCCGGCATCTTGCCGCATTTTCCCGCTACCCGGTTCGAACTGGGCGGCGCGCGGCTCGAGGTAGGCGATGTCGCGGTCCTGCGCGAGGCCGGTTAACCAGCCCGGCAGGAGCCGTCTGCGAAAAATTCCGGGCCGTGCTAGCGTCCCGTCCATGAGTTCAGCCCGGGGGCGTCCGATGCGTTTTTCCAGTTTCCTTTCCGGCGGTCGCAGGCTGCGTCTGGCTGTGCCCGCCATGGCGATGCTCGCGCTCAGCCTCACGGGCTGTGCCGCCGATGCCGCGCCCGAGGATGCCCGCTTGCCGCTTCCCTCTCCCATTACCGAAGATGCCGCCTTCGCCGGCTGGCTCACCGCCTTCCGTGCCGATGCGCTCAAGGCCGGTATCGAGCCCACCACCTTCGACCGTTCGCTCGCGGGTATCCGGATCGACCGGGACGTGATCGAGGCAAACGAGGCGCAGCCCGAGTTCACGAAGCCGGTCTGGGAATATCTCGAAGGCGCGATTTCCGACACGCGGGTCGCGAAAGGCCGCGCGCTGCTGGCCGAGAACAAGGCGCTGCTCGACCGCATCGAAGCGCGCTACGGCGTCGACCGCCATGTGCTGGTCGCGATCTGGGGACTCGAATCGAACTACGGCTCCTTCCAGGGCAAGATGAGCGTCGTCCGCTCGCTGGCGACGCTCGGCTTCGAGGGGCGGCGCACGGAATATGGCCGCACGCAGCTCATCGCCGCGCTGCAGATCATCCAGAACGGCGACATCACGCCCGAAGGCATGACCGGCTCCTGGGCGGGTGCGATGGGCCACACGCAGTTCATTCCGACCACCTACAACGCCCATGCCGTCGATTTCGACGGCGACGGGCGGCGCGACATCTGGAACTCGCATGCCGACGCGCTGGCGTCCGCCGGTCATTATCTCGGCCAGTCCGGCTGGAAGAAGGGAGCGGTCTGGGGCTACGAGGCGAAGCTCCCGCAGGGCTTCGACTATGCGCAGGCCGACATGTCGATTTCCCGTCCCGTCGCCGACTGGGCGAAGGTGGGCGTTACGCGCATGGACGGCCGGCCTTTCCCGAGCGGCGAGATGGGCGAGAAGGCCTCGATCTTCCTGCCGTCCGGCTACCGGGGTCCGGCCTTCATCGTCATGAACAATTTCCGCACCGTGCTCGCCTACAATGCCTCCACCTCCTATTCGCTGGCGGTGAACCTCCTTGCCGACCGTTTCAATGGGCGGGGCGAGATCGAGGGGAGCTGGCCGCGCGGCGACCGTCCGCTCGGGCGGCAGGAGCGGCAGGACCTGCAGCGGCTCCTCAACGGCAAGGGCTACGACACCGGCGGGGTCGACGGCATTATCGGCTTCAACACCCGCAAGGCCGTGCGCGCCTATCAGGCGAGCCTCGGCCTGCCCGCCGACGGCTACCCGACACATGAATTGCTCCAGCGTCTTCGCGCACGCTAGCCGCCCCGCTGGGCAGACTGCCTCTTTTCGCGCCGTTCGCTTGCCTCCGGCGCTCGCAAAAGCGTCGAGGCGGCGCGTCTTCTGCATGAAATCCGCCTGAATGACCGGTTTGCGGGCATGGCATCGCTTTTGCTCTCTCTATAGGCGCAAAAGGCAGAGCAAAAGCCACACTGGCAGGAGAGTCGATGGCGCACGCCATCTTTGACGAAATGGGCGGACCGGGCGGCGATGTCCGGCAGGCTTACCGAAAGCTGCAGTCCTGGCTGGAGGAGACGCCGCTCGACATCCTCACGCTCCGGCGCGAGGAAGCCGA
>JACIYQ010000203.1 GCA_014359855.1 Parvibaculum sp. | reverse complement strand
TCTCGCGTCCCTCAAGGATGACGTAGCTCTTGCCGGGGCAATTCTTCTGCAAATGATAGCCCGCGCCGATGCCCGACAGGCCGGCGCCGACAATGAGCATGTCGAAATGTTCAAGCGTCATGGATCAACCGATCTTCAGATTGACGTAGGGTCACACAAGTTTTTCTTGCCGAGTTTCTACCTGTTGGCGCGACAAAATGCACCATGTAATTTACATGGAAGTAAGTAGCTGCGCGAGGGTCCGCAAGCCCGCCTGAACAGGACTGCACACCAGCATACAGAAAGCGGCGGGAGACGGGCGCCGGAGCCAAGTGTAGTAAGGTCTCCGAACCAAAATTGCTGTAAAGGATTCGGGGGAATGACGACGCCGGCACGCGACCACCGGACCGACCATCGCTGGTACATGGCCGGACTGTGGAGCTACTTCCTCGCCGGCGGTATTCAGGGCGTGCTGTTTCCCTGGATCATCGCCTACGTGCTGCATGAAAGCCCCCGACCGTGTCGGCATCGCGCAGATGTTTTCCATGCTGCCGATGCTGCTGCTCGGGTTGTTCGGCGGTGCGGCGGCGGACCGCGCGGAGCTGCGCAAACACCTCATGCGCCTGCAAGCGATCGCGATGCTGCCGCCGCTCACACTCGCGCTCCTCATCTACAACGGAATACTTTTCTACGAGTTGATGATCCTGTACGTGCTCGCGCTCTCGTCGCTCGGCGGCTACATCATGCCCGCGCGCGGAGAAACGCCGACAGCCCGTCAAGGACGTGAAGGAAGGCCTCCCGCTCACGGATGACTGGCCTCCCGGAAAGCCGGGGATTGTTTATTACCGGGGATAAAGGGCGCCGACTGTCATCGAAATGTCATGAAAACGTCATCGAACTTGTCCGGGCGCGCCGGCTCGAAAACGAAAACGCCGCTTCCGGGGACAAGTGCCCGGAAACGGCGTTTCGCGAGAGAGGCGACTTATCCCCTATTCGTATTTGCGCTCGTTCCACCAGGGATAGAAGGAGGGCATATCTTTCGACACCTGGCAGGGATAGTTCGCGGCGCGCTTCTCGAGGAAGGACATGACGCCCTCCTTCGCATCGGCGCTCGCGCCGCGCGCGTAGATGGCACGGCTGTCGATCTTGTGGGCTTCCATCGGATGATCCGCGCCGAGCATGCGCCAGAGCATCTGGCGCGTGAGCGAGACGGAAACAGGCGCGGTGTTGTCGACAATCTCGCGGGCGAGTTCACGCGCGGCCGGAAGAAGATCGTCCGGCTTGTGGATCGAGCGGACGAGACCGCCCTTCAGCGCCTCCTCCGCACCGAAGACGCGGCCCGAACAGGTCCATTCGAGCGCCTGGCTGATGCCGACGACGCGCGGCAGGAACCAGCTTGAGCAGGCTTCCGGGACGATGCCGCGGCGGGCGAAGACGAAACCGAATTTCGCGTTTTCCGAGGCAAGGCGAATGTCCATCGGGAGCTGCATGGTGACGCCGATGCCGACGGCGGGGCCGTTGATCGCGCCGATGACGGGTTTCAGGCTGTCGAAGATGCGCAAGGTGACGCGGCCGCCGCCGTCGCGCACGCTTTCATGGCTCCAGTCGATTTCGCCATTCGCCATGATGGGCGTGTTCGCCTTTTCCGGACGGTCCTCGCGCGCGGCATAGTCGAAGGTCCTGGCGCCCGCCGAAAGGTCGGCACCGGCGCAGAAGGCACGGCCCTCTCCGGTGACGATGACGGCGCGGACATTGTCGTCGGCGTCCGACCTGTCGAAGGCGTCGATCAGCTCCGACATCATCTGGCCGGTGAAGGCATTGAGCTTCTCCGGGCGATGCAGCGTGAGGGTGAGGATGTTGTCCGCCACCTCGTATTTTATCGTCTCGCAGGCCATTCTTTTCGCTCCCTGTCTGGTACCGTTACCTTTAATTCTGTTCTGTGCAGCCCACCCGGCGGTGGTGCTGCGTCAACTTCACTCGCGGCGAAGGAAGTTGACGAGCACGTCATCTTGCTGTGTGTTTGCGCCGGATGGACCCGGAATCTCATGGGTCCAGATATAACAATGGACTCGCAGAAAAGCGAAATCCGGGCGGGGCAAAAGCT
>JACIYQ010000202.1 GCA_014359855.1 Parvibaculum sp. | reverse complement strand
GGTGGCGGCTATTCGATGCAGATCAACTCGCATGTGAGGATGGATCTTCTCTATGGCCGCCTTTCGCCGAAGAAGATGGCCTTCACGGACACCATCACTTCGTTCTTCCTCGTCTTCTATCTCGTCGTGTTGCTGATGGGCGGCATATCGAGCACGGAATATGCCATCACCTACCAGCAGGTGAACTACACCGCCTGGGCGCCACTTCTCTGGCCGATCAAACTCATCATGACGGTCGGCATCGGGCTCATGTTGTTGCAGGCGATCGCCTTCTTCTTCAAGGACCTGGCGCGCATGCGCGGCGAGGACATCGCATGAGTTATGAACTCATCACCCTGCTGATGTTCTCCTCGCTCATGGTGATGCTGCTCACCGGCCAGCGGGTATTCGGCGCAATCGGTTTCGTGGCAGCAGCGGCAGCCCTTCTTCTGTGGGGCGATGGCGCTTCCGAAATGCCGTTCAACGCCACCTTCCAGGTATTGAACTGGTACCCGTTGCTGACGCTGCCGCTCTTCATCTACATGGGCTACATGCTCTCCGAGTCGGGCATCGCGAGCGACCTGTACCGCATGTTCCATGTCTGGATGGGCTCGCTGAAAGGCGGTCTGGCGCTCGGTACGATCGGTCTCATGGTCATCATCTCCGCCATGAACGGTCTCAGCGTCGCCGGCATGGCGATCGGCGCCAGCGTTGCCCTGCCGGAACTCCTGCGGCGCGGCTACGACAAGGTCATGGTCACAGGCGTCATTCAGGCGGGCAGCTCGCTCGGCATTCTTATTCCGCCGAGCGTCGTCCTGGTCCTCTACGCGATGATCGCGCGCCAGCCCGTGCTGCAACTCTGGCTCGCGGGTATCATCCCGGGCCTTCTGATGGCCACGCTTTTCGGCATCTACGTTTATTTCCGGTGCAGGAGGCATCCGGAGCTCGGGCCTCCGCTTCCCGCCGAGGAACTCGAGAAGGTGACCTGGGGAGAAAAGCTCCGCCTGCTGAAAGCGGGCATTGCGCCGATCCTGATTTTCGCCTCGATGATGGGGCTCTTCTTCACCGGCGTCACGAGCCTGGTCGAGAGTTCCGCCGTCGGTGCGACGGCCGCCACGCTGACGGCATTGTGGAAGCGCCGTCTCACCTGGCGCGTGATGGACGACACGATGCGGCAGACGCTCAGCATCACCTGCATGTTCATGTGGATCATTCTGGCCGCGCTCTGCTTCGGTGCTGTCTATGACGGGCTCGGTGCCAAGAATGCGATCAGGGTTCTCCTGCTCGAGACATGGGACCTCGGACCCTGGGAAGTCCTCATCATGATGATGGTTTCCTTCGTGGTTCTCGGCATGTTTCTCGATGATACAGCGATGCTCGTCATCGTCGCGCCGCTCTACATTCCTCTTGTGAGGAGCCTCGGCTTCGATCCGATCTGGTTTGGCGTTCTCTATGTCATTACCTGTCAGGTCGCCTACATAACGCCGCCCTTCGGCTATAATCTCTTCCTGATGCGTGCCATGGCGCCGCCTGAGATTACCCTTGTGGATATCTACCGCTCAATCGTACCGTTCGTGGTGCTCATGCTGATCACCATCGCGATCGTAATGGCCTTTCCGCAGCTCGCCCTCTGGCTGCCCAACATGTATTCCGGGCGATAGGGGCGGGAGAAACACGGGCCAGTGAGGCAGTGGCGGATTCTTCGTGCGAGCGGGCCGGGTCTGGCAATGGGGCTGGAAGCGACCCGAAACCATCCAGAGAAGAAGGAGTCTCTCCGATGACTGACGATCCCAAAAAGATCAACAAACGCGACTTTCTGAAAAAGGCGGGTGTCGGTGTCGCCGCCGTAGGTGCATCCACGCTTGCCGCGCCGGCGATCGTCCGGGCGCAGTCGCCGATAAAGTGGCGTCTCCAGACCTATGCGGGTCCGGCCCTTGCCGAACATGTGATCAAGCCGTCGATCGATGCGTTCAACAACGCGGCGAATGGCGAGATGACGATCGAACTCTACACCGCCGATCAGCTCGTGCCGCAGGGCGAACTGTTCCGCGCTGTCCAGAACGGTACGATCGATGCGGCGCAGAGCGACGACGACTCGATGGCCGCGCCCATCGACGTATCGGTCTTCGGCGCCTATTTCCCCTTCGCCTCGCGTTACAGCCTTGACGTGCCGGTGCTTTGGGAATGGTATGGCCTTCGCGAAATCTGGGAAGAAGCCTATGCCGAAGTGCCGGGCGTCACCTGGCTCAGCACCGGTTCATGGGACCCCTGCAACTTCGTGACGACGAAGCCGATCCGCAAGCTCGA